>JABACA010000001.1:95252-99307 GCA_014237975.1 Mariniblastus sp.
GTCAGTTTCAGGATCGAGGGTGCCAGGTCGATGGCCGAGAATACGGACTCGTCGTTGACCGAGCCACGGGCCGCCGGTTTCATCAGGCCGGGCGCCCAGGCGATCAGCGAAGATCGAATGCCCCCTTCATAGAGGTGCGTTTTAAAACCCTTCAATCCGTCGGCTTGCCCCGCGCCCAGCTCCGGGCCATTATCGGAACAGATCAGGATCATCGTGTTGCCGCGCAATTGGTCATCGGCCTTAATGAACTCAAAGAGTTTGGCAAACTGTTTATCCATTTCTTCGAGCACGGCGAGATAAAGTTCCCGTTTGTTGTTGGTCTTCTTGATCCGTTCATACGAGGGCCAGAAGGGACTGTGGACATCGTCGGGCCATAGATTGACATAGAATGGTTTGCCGGCGGCCTTGGCGCGCTTCATGAAGGGGATCGCGGCGTCGATAAAACCGCTCGTGATTTCAGAACGCTGCATCCAGGTTACCGGTTCTCCCAGGTTCACCGCGTTGCCCCAGATCTTTCCTGTTTTGCCCTCCTTGTTGATCGTCAGGGGGAGCAGTTTGGGGCCCATCCCCTCGAAATTGGTCAATGATTCATCGAAGCCGTAGTCGGTAATTGGCGGCGCTTCGTCGACGTCGCGCTGTCCTCCCATATGCCATTTGCCGAAATGCCCCGTGGCATACCCTGCCTGTTGCAATCGGCGGGCCAGCATTGGGGCCTGGGGGTCGAGCCAGTTCGCCATCCCGCGCTGTCTGTTTTTTTCGCGATGGGCCAGGAACGATGTGATCTGCCAACGCTGCGGGTACGTACCCGTGGAGACTGCGACGCGCGAAGGGGAACAGATCGGCGAGTTGACGTAGAATTGCTTAAAGGCAATTCCCTCGGCGGCCATGCGGTCGATGTTGGGTGTTTCGGCATCCGCATTGCCGAAACAGGAAAAATCGGCCCAGCCCATGTCATCGATGAACACCAGGATGATGTTCGGCTGGTCTCCGGTTTGAACGGCGGAGGCCGTTCCTGTCAACAGCGCGATGATGGAGGTAACGATCGAGAACAGGAGATAGGTTGGTAGAGGCATGACCTGGGTGTCCAGTCTTCATTGACAACGTCGGTGGCGGCCGATTCCAGGGGGTGTCCCGGCCCTTCCGATGATCCCGCATTTACACAAAAGTCATTCTATTCAGCTGGCCCCTCTGCTGTCAAAATTTTCTGGAGCACTTCTTCGACCGGTGGCCACGGTTTTTTCGTCAGCATCGCCCACAAGCCTCCCTTGCGGGAGATGACCCGTTGGTTGCCGACGAAGATATCTAACTGGCCTCGCCGGCCGGTCTCGATAACGGGCTCGTCTCCCAGTTGTTCGTGAATCGCAGCGGCGTAACTCGCCACCCTCGGGAGATACGCTTTTCACATCGGGCAGTGAATGATTTTAATCGCCATGGTTGCTTGACCTGTGTAAAAAAAAATAGAATGATTAATCTGTTTGCAATGTGAACCGTTCGACTACGACGATGTCATCGACTGCAGGTTCCGATGACTTAGCTGCCCCGGCTCTGTCGGCAGGTTGTTCAAAGTCCAGGATTAGTGTGTTCGCAGTATCTTCTCCATCTTGCGGCCCTTGGCCAATTCGTCTACCAGCTTGTCGAGGTACCTCGTCTGCCGGGTCAGCGGCGTCTTAATTTCTTCGATTCGATAACCACAGATGGAGCCGGTAATCAGGACCGCGTTCGGGTTGAGCGTCGCCTCGGCGAAAAATTGTTCAAACGTCGCGTCGTTTTTAATCAGGCGCTGCAGATCTTTCGACTGGAAACCGGTCAACCAGGTAATGACCTGCTGCAATTCTTTCTCGGTCCGTTCCTTTTTCTCCACCTTGGCAACATAGTGTGGGTAAACCGAGGCAAACGTCATCTTCGCGATACGCTCGTCGTGTTCTTTGGTCGTCGTCATGGTTTTTTTGGGCCGCTTATTCGGTCTCACAATATTCAATCGTAAACGTTTATATGCGTAGTATAAATAACCAAAAGATGGCTGGAATCGAACTGAATGTATGCTTGACATAACATAATGTCTGGTATACCGTACATCGGGAGTTACTGAAAAATGGGCGTTCTGATAGGGTTTCAATGGGTTTTCAGGAAAAAAGTGCTTGGGCTTGCTTGCTTGGCATCGCTCTGGTTTTCACCGTTTATTTCGCCATCGTATTCAGGTCCCCGACGGCATTCGTTGGGCTTTTCGTTCTGGCAGTGATTGTCCAAGTCATATTGCTGGCTGTGTTTCATACCGTTAATGCGATCATGTCGCATTCGATTCGTAAGACAGGTGACGCACCACCACGGGATGAACTGGACCGAATGATTGAGTTACGGGCTGCGAAAATTTCAGGTGTCATTCTCGGCATGGTTGTCATTTCCTGGTGCATCATCGCGATGTTTGGCGCGCCGGTGCAGGAGATTGCACTCGCAAAAGCTCTCGACGGCGCTGAATTGTCAACGACGCAGTTTGCAATCCCGCTGGCTAATGTGTTGCTGGCTGTTCATATGCTGTTCGCCGGTTTCGTAATGGCAAACCTCGTCTACTATGGATCCATTGTGGTGAGTTACCGGAAGCTCGCAAATGGGTAAGGTCATCATCAAGAATTGTATTCGCGAGTTACGCTTCAAGAAAGGTGAAATGACTCAACAAGCATTAGCCGACCGTGTTGGAATCACACGGCAGACGGTGATTGCCCTGGAGAAAAATAAGTACTACCCCTCGCTCGAACTTGCGTTTCGCATTGCCCAAATATTCACGCTTCCACTCGAGGAAGTGTTTCAATACGAGGGCGAAACCGAATAGATCCAACAAGGCAACACCCTGACCGGATGCTAAGCGCGGTAACGTCGAGGATAACCGAGTCTCGGGAGTTGACGGTCCATTGCCAAATCGCCCAACTCCGCTTGTCCGTGCCCGGTGAGGCGGATGGTTACCTTCTATCTTGATTGAATCGTATAGGTCCCGGATGATTAAGCATCATCGCATGGTTGGCTGCACCGGGCATTTCCGCATGAGGTTTCCTGTTCCCGCCCTTGCCGGCAGGGAGTATTTTTCCATTCTCGATTCGCGGCGGTGCATGGCGATGAGGCGTGGGATTCTCGGGAATGCTGTCCCCGGTTTGTGCCGTCCAGGATGCCAGTAATTGCCGTGCATGCTCAAGCGGTTCGGCAAATTCAGGATCTTCCGCCAGGTTGCTCAGTTGATTCGGATCGCTGCTTATCTTGAACAGCTCTTCTGCCGGGCAGGGGTTGGCGAACAGCTGTTGCTGTTGAGCGGTCGTTTTCCCGGCAGCATGGGCATTCCACAGTTCTTTCCCGGCGGGGTAATGCGTATCCGATTCGTAGCAGAGGTTGGCTTGATTGGGGAAATTGTTCTTGATGTAAACAAAATCTCCCAGCCGCACCATCCGCTCATGGTTCTTGTATACATGCCAGTTATGTTCGGAAAACACGTATTGGCGCACCTCGGTCTGCGGATCTTTCAGGATCGGAAGGAAGCTTTGACCTTGAATGCACTCCGGTTTCTCGACTCCGGCCAGCTCCAGGCAAGTGGCACTCAGGTCGATCACACTGACGAGGCTGTCGGTCACCGCTGGGCTCTGAATCAGACCGGGGTAGTGGACGACCCAGGGCGTTTTAATGCCACTGTCATACAAGCGTGATTTGCAGCGAGGAAAGGGACGGCCGTTATCCGCAGCGACAACAATCAGCGTATTATCCAGAACCCCCTGTTGTTTCAGTTCTTCCGTAACGAGACCGATGAAGTGGTCAAAGCGACTCACTTCATGGTAATAGCTGGCCAGGTCCTGGCGGGTCACTTCCGTATCGACCATGTAAGGAGGGACGACGACTTGATCGTTACTGTAAACCGGCGCATGGTCACTCTGTTTCCAGCCACGATGGGCATCGCTCGCGGCAAACCAGAAAAAGAAGGGCTTCTCTTTGGGCCGGTTTTGCAGATGCGCTACCCAATCCTGTTCCTTGCCCGGCCCGCCGCCACCGGTGATTTTGTCAAAGGCGCGATCCGTGTT
>JABACA010000200.1 GCA_014237975.1 Mariniblastus sp.
GTTGCGTTTCTCATTGCACCTGCACTGGGTGGCATGATCTATGAAACCCAATCGATCCGGTTGTTTTACCGGGATTGGGGTGGCCCCGAGGTGGTCTGGTACATCAGCTTGATCGTGGGCGTGCTGGTATTGATCGGCTTTTATCGTTTCGATAAAGCAGGTCGAAGAACGACTTAAACCAACCCGGTCGTTATTGGGTCGAGGGACTGGCCTGGCAGACAGTCTGCGTCATCGAAGGTGGCAGCCGGGTCAACCAAATCGATCTCAGGCGGTTTTGACTTCCCAGCCAGAGCGGTATTTTGTCTTAATCCATTGATTGGCTTTTTCTGAACTGGTTCGCAGGTTCTTGCTGTCCCAATCAAAATCGGCTTGGCTGCGGTAGGCAAGATTGCCCAGCATGGCCGTTTCGGTCAACGGTCCTGAATAATCAAAATGACAGGTAGCCGGTTGGCCCCCATGGCAGGCAGTCACCCATTCCTTGTAAAAGCCGGGTGAAGGTTGGATCGTTGGAGCGGGGGCCTCAAAATCTCCAAATTGGGATTCGGGGAACAGCTTTAGTTTGCTGAAACCGGTCAACAGCATCCCGTCTTTGCCGATGAACAGCGTGTTGTATCCCTTGCTGGGTAGATTGTGCTGTTTCAAAACGGCCGGTCCATTGGCAAGGTGGTCCCAGTGCAGTTTCACCGGACCCCTGGAGCCATTGGCTGGGAATTGAAAGGTGGTGCTCATCGATTTGGGCGTCATCATCGGATCGACCTTGGGACCACTTGCGGCGACGCTTGTGGGATATTTCAGATCGAGTGCCCAGAATGGGATGTCCAGGATATGACAGGCCCAGTTGCCTGTTTCTCCCGTTCCGTAGTCCCACCAGAAACGCCAGCCATAGGGCGTGATGCTGGGATGATAGGGACGCGAGCGAGCAGGTCCTGTCCAAAGCTTGTAATCCAGATTGGCAGGGACCGGTGGTTGATCCTTGGGTTCACCGGGCATGCCCCGTGAACCACCGATCCAGCAATAGACTTCTGTCACGTCACCGATCGCACCGGATTGAATCAGTTCCACGGTGCGATGCATGTTGGGAAGGGTGTGTCGTTGAACCCCCAACTGCGTCGCCACCTTTTTTTTCTTGGCCAGATCAGTCAGTGTGCGGGTTTCCCAGAGATTGTGAGCCATCGGTTTCTCAAGATACACATGTTTGCCCATCTCGATCGCTTGGTAGGCGGGGTGAAAATGCATGTGGTCGGGAGTACTGATGACCACCCCGTCAATCTGGTTGGCCTGGTCATCGAGCATCTTGCGGAAATCGGTGTAACGGGGAACGTTAGGATGTTTTTCAAAGGCTGCCTTGGCCCGCGTTCCGTCGACGTCACAAAAAGCGACCAGGTTTTGGTTAGACAGGCCGCCCAAATTTGCCGCACCTCGTCCACCCACACCAATAAAAGCCAGATTGAGTTTGTCATTGGCTGATGGAGCAGCAGCCGATGTACCGGTTCCTAGCCAGAAACCACAAGAGAT
The DNA here is from genome assembly GCA_014237975.1 of Mariniblastus sp. Classification (GTDB taxonomy): domain Bacteria; phylum Planctomycetota; class Planctomycetia; order Pirellulales; family Pirellulaceae; genus Mariniblastus. The sequence continues at coordinate 1,516 of JABACA010000200.1, forward strand.
AGCGGCGGACGACTTGATCCAGGTTCGACGGTTGAAAGGTTTCATTGGTTTCTTTCTGTATTAGTTCAGGGGTCCGGGTCGCTATGTTTGAGTCATCCATTGACGCAACCGTTTGATGTCTCTTCGATAAGATTCGATGGCTTGTTGGAGTGCCGCGCCTTCAAGCGGTTTACCGCCATGGTACTCGACATGCAGGGAGATGGGGACGGAGGGGCACTGTTTCCTGACCGCTGCAAACATGGCGCGATCGACAAACCCACTTCCCAGCGGAACATTTTCCAACTGGTTGGTCTGGGGGCCTTTCCAGCGGGCGTCCTTGATATAGAGACAACCGACCCGGTTGGCAGCGTTCCGCACCAGGGTGGGCCAGCTGAGGCCGGCTTCGGCGCGGAGATGCCTTAAATCAAGGGCCAATTTAATGTGTTGGTTGGAAATGTAGGAGAGTATCGAGATCATTTCGAATACCATGGCGCCGTAATAACCGTTGCCTGCATGATTCTGGTACAAACCGGTGATCCCAAGTTTTTGATTAAGGCTGGCCAGTTCGGTCAACTGTTGCTTGACAATATCATGTTGCTTCGGCCAGTCATGCTTTTTGTTCCAGCGGTAATAACCCATCCGGTATTGAGGGATCTGGTGGTCGGACAGTATCTCCAGAAGCCGAGTCGATTCCGGCGTGACGGAAGTAATATTCGTCGTTGCGATTAAGACTTGTTTTTCGCGTTGACCGAGTGCCTTGACGAGCACCGGGAGTTTTTTTTCCGCATCAGCGGGTTCGCTTCTTCCGTTTGGACGGATAGCCACTTCAATGCCATCGGCATCCATCTTGACCAGTGCGTCGGCCAGTTGTTCCGGGCTGAGGTTTTGAAGTACCTTTTCAAAAACCACAAGTTGCGCGGGCTGGCTGTTGACCGACAACAGACGGGCTGCTTTTTGCAATGGGAAACTGGCTGCCATGGCAGAACTGCAAGCCAGGATGTCTCGGCGCGTAATCATGATTCAATTATCACGCAGACATGCCGCCAAAACAATCATCAATTATGGCGATCGAAAAAATTGTACTGATCCCCGGAAAAAAAGAGCCGGGTTGGGGTCAGCTTGGATGGCCCCATGGTCAGCCAAGATCCAATCCGATATCGTAAACCACTCAATGACCTGACCCATTTTCTGGATGATCGAGATGAGTGCTGATAAACGGCTTGAAGAACTGGGCTATGAATTGCCGCCTCCGCCCAAAGCGGTTGGGGTTTATAAACCTGCGATGAATGTTGGCAACTTGTGCTATACCTCCGGTCATGTTCCTTTGAATGTGGACGGGACCATGATCACGGGCTGTGTTGGTCGGGGAGCTGATGAACAGGAAGGTTACCTGGCGGCTAGACAGGTCGGGTTGACGATGTTGGCTACGCTCAAGCAGCACCTGGGATCACTGGATCGAATCCAACGGGTCGTCAAGATTTTTGGTATGGTTGCCTGCACGGAAGATTTCTGCGGGCATCCTGGTGTGATTAACGGTTGCAGCGAATTGATGAAGGAAGTTTTTGGTGATGATGCCGGGGTGGGTACGCGAAGTGCCGTTGGAATGAGCTCGTTACCGTTGGGCGTCATGGTGGAAATCGAAGCGGTATTCGAATTGAATGAGGAATAGGAAGCTGTCGGCTGGTCGAAATCATTCGTTCTGACGGATGTTGCCAGTTAAGTCATTTCCTGTGGTGCGGTCGACCGGTAAGCGACCTGCTGCTTTCAACCAAAATGGATGACTCGGCGGGCTGGATGATATTAAGAGGAAGATCCTGATGGCGATTTCAGAACGGCTTGAGATAGCAAAAAAGAACATTGCGTCGTCCAGAGAGTACACGCTGACGTTGCTGAATGATCTGGACGATGAACAGTGGTTCTGGACACCCGAACCGGCCATATCGCACATTGCCTGGCAGGTAGGGCATATCGCGATGGCTCAATATGGATTGACTTTATTTCGGCAACGCGGACGCTCCGATATTGACGGATCGTTGATCCCCAATCGTTTTCGTAAAAAAGTCATGAAAGGGACGCAGCCCGAAGCGTCGCCCGAGGCTTATTTGCCACCCCTGGAAATCGTGCAGGTTTTGAATCGCGTGAATGACCAGATGCTGTTGGAAATCGATGGGTTGGATGGTCCCAACTTGGATGAACCGGTCGATTTGCCCTATTCGGGTTTTCCCACGCGATATGGTTCACTGCTGTTTGCGGCAAGTCATGAAATGTTACACGCTGGTCAGATTGGTGTGTTGCGTCGACTGATGGGTATGTCCCCGATTAGGTAGTGGTTTGTCCCTTCATTCAGCTCAAGGTGTGATGTGAGCCAAATCGTCCTTCAGACGGATTCTCTGACCAAAAGGTTTGGAGATTTCACCGCATTATCGGAATGTGATGTGGTGGTCAACGAGGGTGAAGTGGTAGGTCTTCTCGGGCCCAACGGGTCGGGGAAAACCACTTTGTTGCGGCTGATTTTAGGTTTTCTCAATCCGACCACAGGCACCGCGCTGGTCCAGGGTCGGGATTGCTACCGAGATCGTGTCCAGATTCACCGTTTAATTTCCTATTTGCCCGGTGATGCCCGTTTGTTTCGTACCATGCGGGCCAGGCAAGTGGTTAAGTTTTTCGCCGAAATACGAGACGATATGGATTTCGAGATGGCCCAAGACCTGGCGGGACGGCTCGAGTTGGATTTAAACCGCTGGGTGACATTCATGTCGACGGGGATGAGGCAGAAATTGGCGCTGGTCGTAAGCCTGTCCTCCAGGGCACCGATCTTGCTCCTCGATGAGCCAACTGCCAACCTCGACCCGTCGGTTCGAGGCGAAGTTCTTAATCTGGTGCGTCAGGCTCGAGACGAAGGGCGAACCGTCATTTTTTCCTCACATGTTTTATCGGAAATCGAAGAGACCTGTGATCGTGTACTGATTTTGCGACAGGGGCGTTTGGTTCACGACCAGTCGATCACGGATTTGAAACGACAGCACCGGATTCGAGCTCGACTGGTTGGCGACCTGCCCGAGGTTCCTGCTGAATTGAGATCCAAACTGTCGATTATTCAGCAAGACGGGCAACTCCAAATTGAAACTCCTGCCCAACTGTCGTTGGTGATGAGTTGGTTGTCTGGGGCTCCGCTGGATGATGTCTACATCCAGCCCGTCTCGTTGCGGGCCGTTTACGATCGTTTTCACAGTGAATGGGTGGAAGACGAAAAGTGATGCAGCCATTCATCAACCGAGCCTTGGCCAAGAAGTATTTTACCGAATCCTTCCTGCTTTTGATTGCCTGTGCCGCAGCGCTGTTCGCCTTCAGCTGGTTTCGAGTCTGGATTGTGGGCGAGCTGGACACAGCCCGTTTCAAACAGATTGTCGACATGCTTCCCGAGGATTGGAGGAAATTTTCATCGGTGGATTTCGATTGGCTGGTTTCCTATTTGGGCCGCACGTCTTTGACCCTGGACGAGCCGATGTTGTTGATGGTCATTTCAATATGGGCCATTGTTCGTGGTAGCGACGTGGTTAGCGGTGAGTTGGGTCGGGGCACCATGGAAATGGTACTGGCCCAGCCGGTTAGCCGAGCGAGAATCTATTTTCAGCACATGCTGTTAACTTTGGGCATTGCGTTGGGACTGTGCTTGCTGGTTTGGGCGGGCATGTCGATCGGGATCTGGACGACATCGGTCGAAGAATCGACCTATCCCGAATTCCGCGTTCCGCTCACAAATTACAAGATACCGATTACATTTTTCGGACCCCAAACGGAGACGGTGACGATGATGTCGGTTGTCTCTCCACTCCAGTTCTTTCCGGGTATCGTCAATCTGTTTTCATTTGTCTTTTTTGTCTCCTGCCTGGCAGCATTCTGTTCCGCCTGGGATCGATACCGCTGGCGAACGCTGGGTATTTTGGTCGGATTCTATTTCCTCAACGCGATGATCCAATTGTTGGCCATGAGTTCCAAGACATTTGGTTGGTTGAGATATGCCAACTTTTTTGGCTATTACGAACCGGCACCCACGATTCAGCTGGCCGAGTTCGATCCGGCAGCAGTTTTCCATTTCGTTGTTGTTGACGAAAGCGGCAGCTGGGTAGCGGCTGGGCCGCTGACCCAAAACCTGGTTCTGCTGGGGCTCGGTTTGATCCTGTTGCTGTGGGGCGGCCGTGTGTTCAATCGACGCGACTTGCCAGCCCCGCTCTGATCTCACGTTTCCTGTGTCAGGCGTCGTGTGGTTTTGCCGCTAGTTAATATCCGGAATGGGTCGACCGGTAGTCCATGGAATACCGGCGTCGTTCAGCTGTTGCTCGAAAAGCTTCATGTCGACTTCCAGCAAATCCCGGAGCCCGCCGAGAGCCGTGCCGAATTCGGTTTTGGCAATGTCCAGCTGGTCCTTTTGCGTCTGGGTAACGCCATAGGTATTGCCGACAGATCCGGATAACGCATTGCGGACACGACTTCCAATCGAGGGGACGGTCTGTTCGTACTTGGCAGATCGAACCGAATCACCGTTCAATTCTTTTTCTGCTTTTTTAAGTGCCAATTCAAGGTTGCGTGCCGCTTTGGCAATTTCCGGCGTACCGGCTGGACTGCTTGCGATGGCCGCGCGAATTTCGGTCATTTGCTCGATTGCCGTCGCCAGGGAGTTACTGGCGGCAGAAACGGCGTCACTCAGTTTCGCTGCCTGTTGGTGGAACGCGATAACGTCCTCCCGTTTTTGCGCTGCAAGACTTGGTTTGACAATCGAAACGACTTCAATTTCGCGACGGGGACCAAGTTCCGTCACTTTGGAATCGTCCAACTTGAAACCCTGGATGGAATAAATGCCGGGCACAACCAGCGGCCCTCCACGACGTCCCAGTCCCGAGTGTCGCAGGTTCCAACTTCCGCGGTGCATGCCCTGGGAGGAAGCTCCCTCGACTCGGCTTACCCGGTTACCTGCCGAATCGTGTACATCGAAGTAAATTTTGACCGGTTCCTCCAGCTGTTCAGCTTCCAGGTCTTGCCAGGATGGAATCGCGACATCTGTTCCCGATTTATCGGCTGACTTCTCGCTCTGTTTCCGTTTTTGCTGACGTGTCTTGTAATCATCACGGACATAGTAGGTGAACGTCGCTCCAAATTCCGGATTGGGCGTAGCAAAAAAGCTGTCTCCCTGGAATCCTTTGGGTCCTCCCAGCGAGTCGGAGGGGAGATACCACAATGCCTTGCGAACGGGAAACAGGTAGAGTTCATGGTCGGAAAGTAATTGGTCATTCAACTCGCGGAGGGGTGAATAATCGTCCAGTACGTAGATCCCACGACCGAATGAAGCGCCCACCAGGTCGTTTTCACGTGTTTGTATCGCCAGGTCACGAAACGGAATGGCGGGTGCACCCGCTTGGAGTTTATGCCAGTTTTTTCCGCTATTGAAGGAGCAGTAAATGCCAAACTCGGTTCCCAGAAAGAACAGCTCCGGGTTCACGTGATCTTGCACAATTCTCCAAAGCAGATGCCGGTCGGGTAGATCACCCACCATCAGTTCCCAGGTCTTTCCTCGGTCCGTACTCTTGGCGAGGTAGGGTTGATAATCACCCGTCTTGTGATCGTCCATCACAGCATAGACAGTGTTTTCATCGTGAAGATCGGCCTTGATGTCGTTCACAAAGAAATTCTCGGGTACCCCAAACACTTGGTTGACCGACCTCCAGTTCTCTCCCCCGTCTTCCGAGACTTGAATCAACCCATCGTCCGTACCCACATACAGCAGGCCCTCGACCAACGGTGATTCAGAAATCGAAGTGATATTGCCATAGCGACTCATGGCCATCAAATCGTAACCGGCGTCAATACTCCAGACGCGGCCCATCATGGGTAACGTGAATCGACTCTGATTGCGTGATAGATCAGGGCTGACTTTGGTCCACGAATCACCACGGTCATTCGATCGGTGCAGGAATTTGGATCCAAAATAGATTCGCTTGTTATCGTGGGGACTGATCAAAATCGGTGAGTCCCAGTTAAATCGGAACCCTTCTT
>JABACA010000201.1 GCA_014237975.1 Mariniblastus sp.
CAGGGGCAATTTGGCAGCAGATTGGGCCATAATGAGCTTCCGTGCGGGTTCAAAATCGGACGCAAATCATTATAGCGGGTGTCGTAACGGGTGTCGTCACCCCAGTCGGCCCAAAACGGAGGCCAGGGCAGTCGGTCCATTTCGCACGGTGAAACCCGGCGCAAGAAAAATAGCGGTGGAGGGATTCGAACCCCCGACACGCGGATTATGATTCCGCTGCTCTAACCAACTGAGCTACACCGCCATCAAAGCGTACGATTTTAATCGATCGGCTCTTCCCTGCAACTGCAACAGCCAAATTCGTGCCTGTAGACAAGGTTCTAAGAATTCCGTATGGCAACCACTACTATTTAACGTCGAAAGTGACTTTACCGGTCTCCATCGCGTACATCGCACCCACGAATTTAAGCTTGCCCTCTTTTTCCATCTGACGCAATATCGGACTGCGTTCACGAATCAATTCAATCGTCAAAACGACATTTTGTCTGCCACCGCCTGCACAAATTTTCCATTGGTTGCATCTCGGTCGCCCTCAAATCCAGGCACCGCTTGGACCGCCGGTTGCAAGTTATTGAGAGTGGCCGTCAGATTGCCGAGTTGTACGCGGTCGATCGCCCCCATAATGGCGCCGCAATCCTCGTGTCCCATCACCATCACGACCATCGAGCCTGAAACTTTGCAGGCAAACTCCATGCTCCCAATAATGTCTGTGTTGGCGAAATTTCCGGCAATTCGAGCGACGAATACGTCGCCAATGCCAAGATCAAAAACATCCTCGACCGGAACTCTGGAGTCCACACAACCCAGGACGATCGCTTTGGGAAACTGGCCCAGTGCTGCAGCCCGGACTTGTTTGGTATGCACCCTTTTTGTCAATGAATCCGACATGAACCTGCGATTGCCCAACTTCATGATTTCAATCACATCATCAGGTGTCATTTTGGACTGTTCCGACTGAGACTGTGTCCGTTTATTGCGTGGAACCGGATCTTGTTTGTCCTGTGGATTGGCATCATGCCAGGCGGCCGTATCGGTACCAGGAACGGTCAACGGGTTGTCAGCGGCTTGTTTTCCATGAATTTGAAAACAGAGCCCGACAACCAGTATGACAAGTATCCACCTAATATTCGTGTGTATGGAAGGTTTCCGTAGGGATCGTAAGAGTCAATGTTTGTAAGTTTCGTAATCAGACCGACAGTCTAACTAGATTCCGGATTTTTTCTATCCGTTTAAGGCGAGGGTTACTGGCCCGTTTTGGTCTGGCCGGCAAAAGTGGGCAAAATGATTTTGTCGAAATGTTGAATCGGACGGTTGTCAGAGTAGTAGCTGGTAAAGACGGCCACCAAATCTTTTTCCGGGACAACAAAAATGAATTGCCCGCCCGCTCCGCGACACGAACGGACCCGGACAACCTCGTCACCCCAAGGAACTTCGTGACTCCACCAGTAATACCCGTACTGGGTCGGCTTGTCCTGATTCACGTGAACGGCCGTCGCTCGATCGATCCAATCTGCCGATAACACCTGCTTGCCACCCCACTTGCCCCCGGCGGACGTCAACAAACCTATCTTTAACATATCGCGAGAACGAAGTCGCATACCGGCCGAACCTTTGTCCAACCCACATGACGATTTACCGAATGAAAAATCCGTGATGCCCATTGGACCAAACAGGTGGTTGCCGGCAAACTGCCCCAACGTCTTGCCCGTGGCATTGTAAAGAACGTGAACCAGCAACTCACAATTCACCCCATCGTATTTAAAGGACCGATCGGCCGGGATCGGTTTCGTTTTGGAAAGGATTTGTTCGGCATGGATCGACCGTTCACTCGACTGGCGACTGTCCTTGGTGTCGACACGCAAACCAGATTTCATGGTCAACAGATCGTGCAGCGTCAGTTTTTCGACACCCTTTGGCAGGTTGCCACGTTCCAACCCGGGAAGATAATCCACCAGTCGATCGTTGACTGATTTGATTTTCCGTTGCTCAATCGCCTTGCCAATGGCATAGGCCAAAATGCTCTTGGTAATCGACATCTGGTAATGTGGTTTGTCGGTTCGGGCGTCCCCGAAATATTCCTCGAGGACCAGTTTTCCGTTCTTGGCCACCAGCAGACTGTCGATGCAACCCACTATTTTCGGGTCGTAAGGCTTACGACCGCCCCGCTTGTGGGGTTTACCTTTGCCGATCCTGAAATCTTGGTTTTTCCTCTCCGTCTGATTCAATAATTCCAGGATGTTTTGCAAGTCGCCGAAGTCTCGGGCATCCGCCACCGGAATGCCGTCATTCAACACCGGGGGAATCGTATAGGCAATCGCACCCCGATCGACAAATTGAGTACGGTCAACAAAGGGTAATTTCAATCGAAGCTTGGAAACATCCTGCCCGGAGCCGGATCCATCCGATTGTTGAGCGTGTGCGATAGAGACAGCAAGCCAAAGGAGCCCGAACAACCCAACTACCAATTTGAATCGAATCATTTCATTCCCGGTTAAAGTTACGATCATCTTCCGACAGGTTTGCCCTGTTCGCAATGAAATAAGACACCAAAAAGCAATCGGACGATATTGAAACAACAAACCATTGCTGCCATGCTGAATTTAGCTGACAGAAAAACAATACACCAAGGCCTTAAATGCCTGCGCTCGATCGCTTATTCGGGTAGTTGTCCATTCGCAATTCAATGCGAATCCACCAGTCGCCTGGCCTGCCAGCGGCCGTTATGCCAAGCATCGGAATCTCGCGATCCCTCTCCATTTCATTTTGCTTGGTCAACCGAACTACTGGAAAGGGAATGCTCGTCGACCTCATATTTCAAATCATTTTTGGAACTGACCATCAAATCAATCAAAACCATCTGTTCCATGGGCTTGGTAACAAACTTCACCTGTTCTTTCTTGGCCTTGGCTTTATATACAACACTGTGCCTTATTGCCCTGCGCATCACGATAACGATCGTCCCTGCGGCGATCGAATGTTCGATATCTGCCAGATATTCCGAGTTGAATTTCACAACCGATTTTTGATCGATAATAATGAAATCATACGCTCCATTGCCCGTCCCTTGTAACGCAATTCTTCTCAACGCATCAGCGCGATCGACGGCCGATTCGACGATGGCGCCGGCCGGCCGTAACATTTCAGAAATAATTTCATGGAGTCGATCATTACCATCAACCAATAGCACGCGATTGCCGGACAATCTTGCAGAAACCGTCTGGCTGTTTTGCATCTCAACGATGCCAAATGGCAACGTAAATTTGAATGTACTACCGACGCCCACGTCACTTTCCAACTTCAAATGGCCACCCATCAAGTTCAACAACTTGGTGACAATCGACAACCCAAGACCCGTTCCCCCATACTTCCGCGTCGTCGTCGTATCGGCCTGCTCAAATTTGTTAAAAATGACATCGTGTTTATCGGAAGAGATACCGATACCCGTATCCCGCACGGAAAATTCCACAACGCAATCCTGTTCCCTCTGTTCAATTAAATTCGCGCTGACTTCAACTTCACCTCGACTCGTGAACTTGATAGCATTGCCGACCAAATTGAAAATGATTTGTCGCAGTCGCGATCGATCCCCGTAAACGCGGTATGGTACGGACTCATCAAAATGAAATAAAATTTCCAAATGCTTTTCATGAGATGAAGGTGCAAGCGCTTTCACACATTCAAAAACAGACTCCCTCAATTCAAAAGCGCCAATATCCAGTTCGGTTTTATTGGACTCGATTTTTGAAAGGTCAAGTATTTCATTAATGATGTTTAAAAGATCTTCCGCCGAACTGACGACCGTCGTTAAACAATCTTTCTGTTCATCGGTAACCTCTGTCAATAAAACCAATTCCGTCATCCCAATAATCGCGTTCATGGGCGTACGAATTTCATGACTCATGTTGGCCAAAAACTGGCTTTTTGCTATGTTTGCCTGGTCCGCCGATTCTTTTGCACGACGGGTATCCTCCAATGCATTCCGCCGCTCCAACACCTGGCCTACCTGCTGTCCTATTGTTTCCAGTAAGCCGAGGAATGACTCGGATGGCTTCAGCGACTCTTCCACGAAAAACTCCACCACAGCGACAAATTCACTGTCGGAGGTCACCGGAAACGCGACCGCTGCTGTTATTTTCTCGTCGATGTCCGTCAGAAAACGTCGATATCTGGGATCGCTTTCGATATCAGGCAGCCAAATCGCTTTCTTAGTTGCCCACACGGCTCCCGGTAAACCGATTCCCCTGGGGAACCTCCAGTCCGCCACTAAATTTTGAAACAACTGTTGGGTCTGTTCACTCGCCGACCAATGCAAATCGGCGCTGACCAGTTGAGAATCATTTTCGACATCAATTTTGTAGATGTGTCCAACTGGCGAGCCGACCGTTTCACAAACCAACCGACAACAGAACAGCAAAGCCTCGTTATAATTACCTACTTCGGCCGCCATCAAAACCGTCTGATGCAACAACTGTGTTCTCGCATTGGCTTTTTGCAAATCAATCGTTTTGTCGTTGATACTACTCTCGAGTATGGCATTTAAGTGGCGCAATTCTTCATTGGTTTGGTAGACCTCACGTGATTTCTGTTCCAGCAGTTGTTCGGCTTCTAATCGGGCACGTTCCTCTCTGGCAAGTTTCCTCGTAAGTTGTTCAACTATATCCATTCACCTGTTCCTTCTTTTGAAGTTTGAACAGGACGTGGGTATTCGCGCCCCCGGAAAGATCTTGCCACTCAATTTCCACCTCTTCTCCGAAATAATCAATACACCCTTGCAAAAGACCCTCGGCTAGTTCAGGCAGTCCGCGTTCCGAATCGTACTTCAACCACATGCACGTTGGACTCTTTAACTCCGGACTAAACGTTGGCAAGCCAGCATCCGGGTAAAGCTTTAGAACCTCGATGTGGATGTGGTTGTCCACGCTCGATATCAGTTCAAACGCATTATTGGCATGTTGAACCACGCTGGGGTATTTCTCGACCAAAATGGGAAAAAGCGCCTTGCCAAAATTTTTCACTATGGATGTTGATTCAGTCCCCGTAAGATCTGTCAAACCACTAATCAGCGACAACAGTTCTCCCGTATCGTACGTGCCGACGGACGTGTAGGCTCCACCACTGGACAAATTACAATTAAGAATCAATTGCTCCGTGATATTTTCTCCATAGGTTTGTCCAACATGGTCTAAAAAAGCGCGAAAAATGACACCCTTCATATCGTTTCCTCGAAAATTGTCATAGCCCAGATGGAGGCTCTAAAAGAGTAGGGTTTTGGGTAGAATTTGTTTCAAAAAATCTTAGTAAACTTTTCCTTCACAGGCTAGGCTTCAAAAAAATAAAAGTAAATGACAATGTTCAACCTGTTCGACAACTTGGATCGGTTTGTTCCCCAGGGACACGACGATTATTTTTAACCTCATGTTTTTAAATTATACCTCCGATTTTTGTAACTTAATCCACGATTTTAGACCTTGTTCTATTCGACACTTAAACGGTTGAAAAACTAACAATACGGCGAGGCTTTGGTGTTCAGCGGTGCATTTCCTTGCCAGTGATTCCTGGCCGTTCCAACATCTGGCCATGCATTTTATGAAACGTCTGTTCGCGACTGTTTCTGCAATCTTGAACGGCCGCATTCATCCCATCTCAGCTAGCGACAGCTACGGGGTCGTTAGGCAACGCTGGAATTCCGTTGTTGACACCATCGATCGTTCAATTCGATGGCAGCGTCCTTCCATTTTGGGTAATCAAATACAAATCCGGAATTCAGCAATCGACCAGGCGTCACTCGACGGCTTTTGAGCACCAATTCCGTTTCTGTTTTCATGAACACCGCGCCGATTTCGAGCATCCAAGGCTTGATTGGCAAACCAAACGAAACACCACACACATTTCGCAAAGTCTTCATGAATTCCGCATTCGGGACCGGGTTGGGTGAGGAAACATTAACCGCACCCTCGAATTCTTCATGATCGATTAACCAATTAATAGATCGCACCATATCGTGGTCGTGAATCCACGATACATATTGTTTACCATCCCCCTGCGCACCTCCTAATCTCTTTCGCACCAATCCGCCCAATATATCGAAGGGTCCGTTGGCCGTGGGACTCATATTGACAGCCATTCGCATAATGACAAGTCGTGTATCTGGCAGGTCGAACCCTCCAGCCGCCTCTTCCCATGAACTGGCAACATCGATACTGAATCGCCAGCTATCAGGTACATCTGCCTCAGTTCCGCCAAGTATCCCGGACGCTTCATCGTTCGCCGCATCATAACGATGCGCATAGATGGTCGCCGTACTCATTTGCAGCCAAACCCGCGGCGGCCGAACCGCGTTTTCAATCGCACGCCCGACCACTTGGGTCGATTTCACGCGAGACTGCTTGATCAAATGTCGATTCTCGTCATTGTATCGGCAATTGACAGAACGACCTGCCAGGTTGATTACGACATCGGCGCCTTCGAACTCGGTCGACCAGTCGCCTAACGACTCACCATCCCAACTGACCACCCGCCATGGTTCCTGTCTGGGTTGACGACTAAGAACCACAACCTCGTGCCCATCGGCCACAAAGGATCGAGCGAGAAGGGTACCAACCTGCCCGCTGCCACCAGGAATTACAATTTTCATTTTGGAAACCCTTAATAACAGCCGACAACCATTAGCCTAATTAACCGTGTGATCAAAAATTCGGAATTTTACATTCAATCCCACCATTTCATTCAGCATTGCTGCCAACACCATAAAGGTCAACTTTTCCACAGCGAACCACCTGCCTCGGCAAACAACAACGCGAAGGGTTCAACCTGCCAAGATCGGTGTTGGCCGGCATCCAGCTGAACGAATATTAGACTAGCGGTTAGCCAGCCTTCTGTTCGCAGAATCGTTTAAGGCTTTCCAATTCATTACGGGCATTTCTGAGCCAACCCCTTTTCATGGACCATCTAAACAGAAACGTGTAAACCTGGAAAAAACCTTTTCCACGCAGCTGGGACATTTGTGTGGCTCGAGTTTTTCCAAATGATTCCTCGAAATTGTATTCCGTCTCGATATCAAACATTTTCCCGGTCAATCTCACCGCGCACTTAAAGGGCGGCTCGTAACACGTCACCACCCCGTCGAAAACCAGACGCAGACCCTGGTCTTCGGTGATCGTTTGGAAACGGGTACCCAGACCTTGTTGGCCCTCGTCTAATACGTGGTTTGCCACGACGATCAAACTCCACTCGGCAACCTGTTCATTGGTAATTCGGAACACCGACTCGATTGGGCATTCGATCTCAATACTTATTTTGCTTTTCATCCGAACACTCCTGACAACCAGTCGGCTTGGCCGTCGTTTTTAATCGAGGTCGTTTCCAAGACCTATCTGAGACCTGAGAATTAAAACCAAGTCTAACCAATTTCCGGGGTCCTAATTCAATCGACCATAAAACGTCTTCCTGGCAGTTTCGGAAAGTTCCACACCCGGTTCAGAATTGTAAGCCAACACAGCCATCATCCTGGTGACATCGCCCCTGTTTGGGGAAACACGA
>JABACA010000202.1 GCA_014237975.1 Mariniblastus sp.
ACTCCGAATGCACGAGGACTTCTGGCGCGTTGTCCACCCATCGTAACTGCTCGAACGGACTAGATTTGGAATCGGCATTCTGCCCCCAACCCACCCCAGGTAACAGCAAGATTGTGACCATGAGAATCCGGTGAAAACGAATCGGTGATGTCGTCATGGAACTCTTCCTCGGAGATGTCCCTTCGCGCAGGCAGGTCGGATAAATTTGTCCGCTAAAGTGCTTTGGAATAACCCGATCCGAGTCGACGGTTTGGAACCAGATGGGTTGTTGGACAAAAAAGCGGAGGGCACGAGACTCGAACTCGCAGCCCCTTGCGGGGTACTTCATTTCCAATGAAGCCGCTAACCATTCGCTTACCCTCCCTTGGGAATTGTTCCTGTCCGGAACCGTTCCAATCACGTTTAAAGGTGAGTCTCTATCTTGATAAGTTGACGGCGTTTTGGCAAGGTCTAAGCGGAGCCTTACCGCCTTGGTTATTACCTTAAGTTGCTTGGCACTTGACCAATGGGTGGTGCTTTGCGAATTCGATCAAACTGCAGCTTAATTCACCATGCTAATTGTGGGTTGCGGAATTAGCTCCTGTTTTACGGTTGATTTCGTTTATCGCAGCGGTGAGAGTTGGCGGGGTGAAAATCCTTTCGCACCCTTTAATGACTATTTTCCTTCCCCGCAGTGTTTCGCACACTAACACGTTGTTGGAGAGATTGTTTCGGTGAACCAGTAAACTGGATATCAATCCAGCCAGGTCAGATTGCCCTTGCAAATAGACTCGTTGTAGACGCTCGTAGGGAATGAGAATGTCTTTGCCATTCTTCTGGATCCTGATGCCTAATTGCCTCGCCTCAAGGGTTACATCATGCATGCGGGCATTGGTGCGTCGAATCAGGTAAAAAATGAAGAACAAGCAAGCCGCAAAGTAGCCTCCGTAAATAGCAACGACGATTGCTTTTTCGGCAAAACTTGCCGTTAAAAAATTCTGGTGAATGCCCAGCAGTTGAAGCGTAACTAAACCGGCGACAAATGCGCACAAAATCGACAACAGGACGATGGACAAAATTGCGACTGTCTCCCCGCCGGTTTTGGAGCCTCGTCCTTCCAGGGATGGATATCGCTTGCAAGCAACGATGCATCCTCCTAGGTCTTGCGGCGTTGGTTTGTCAGGCGTCGACAAAAAACGGTTGGTATCCGGCTGGCGGTTCTGCAGCGGATTTGTTTGCGAATCTCTGTTTGCTTGCTTGCGGATTTTTCGTTGCCGCGAGTTTTTGGTGGAGGTAGGTGGTTCGACCAGTGTTGCCTCAACGACCTCCAGCGATGATGGATCGGGGTCGTTGAGCCAATCTTCCAAATTTGATCCGGCATGATGAGCGCCCTGTGCGTGGCCGAATGGCGTTGTTTCTTGATAGCGCTTTTCTGGTGCCACCTCACTTGGAGTTTGTGGTAAGTCGGGCGACAATTGCGTCGGCGAGCCGGGATGCTCATATTCCTTTGGGAAATTACTGACGGTTTCCGGTTCAATAATGTTCGAGTGGAGCCGGGAATCGACAGAGGCAATCGGGTCGACGGGCGCAGGCGGATAAACAATCGAGCAACGAAAAACCAACTCGCATTTTGGGCACTTGATCTTCCTGGCAATTTTGCGACGAGGTATTTTCAACCGTTTCTGGCATTCAGGGCATTTCAATCTGATGAATTCATCTGACATAGTTAAGCCATATCGGTAAGTCGTATGTCTGAATATCTTAAATGAACTGATCGAATAATGGGATAAAGTAGTTCATTTCGAAGGCGCAAATTTTTTTTTGGTCTTTCTTTTGGCAAGTATTGTTTAATTGGGTGAAATTTAAGACGTTGGACTTTGGGAACAGGATCTTCAAGCTATCGACCTGGATGTGTGGTTGGCAAAACAACGGCTGGTGTTGCAAAAGGTTCTTGATTGACAGCAAAACCGGTAAGACGGTTTTTAGATAGGTTAAAGTTTAAGAAAGATGATGTTATGATGGAACGTAGCGGGACAGGATGTTTTTCCTGATACGCAACGGATTGGAGAGTGGCATCGCAAATGTCGACGACCGACTCAAATTTGAAGGAGATGGGAGCTGCCGAGGCTGTTCCTGCCAATTCCCAGTTGGGAAACTACCCCGCCTCGTTGGCCGGGGGCGCGACTATCTCGCTGCGCTGTCTTTTTCAAATCGTAACGGGATGCGCCGTGTTTTTTGCGATCCTGCGATTTTCTCCCATCATTGCGATTGTCGGAACGGTCTTTATTGCTCCCGCCATCATACGAACCGGTTTGGCGGCTGAACGTTACCAACTGGAGGGACTTCCGTTTGGTCTAAAGCGGCGCTTCATTGTCTTTTTGGAATCATTGAGCGTCGTATTATTGACAGCTATATTTGCGGGAAGTGTGTTTCTGGTTATCAGCTGCCTGTTTGGGATTCTTGGAATGCTATTTGGAAGTGCGGTTTCCAACGGAGACCTCAGTTTTGATGTTGCCGTTGTGGGTACCGCTGGCGGTATGATCTGGGGGATGGCCGGAGCGCTGCTGGCCATTGGCTATTCAGCGTATTCGACGTGGATGCCGGATGTTCCCAAACGTTGACATTTTGGCAGGCCGAGTGATTTGAGAACTGGTCGTGGTTACCCGTTTCCAATTCTTGGTCTGTTATGGCACTAGTTGCTCGCCGCGTGGCCGCCGATCAAAGTGATGAACTCTTCGTTGGTCTTCCACTTTTCCAACTGCTTGGTCAACTGTTCCATGGCGTCTACAGGGTGCATGGAAGAAAGTGTTCGCCGCAGCATGGTAACGGCGTGCAGTGTTTCGTGTGGCAGAAGTAATTCTTCTCGCCGGGTTCCAGATTGTGAAATGTCGATCGAAGGCCATACACGTCGATCGGCCAATTTGCGATCCAAAACCAATTCCATATTTCCGGTTCCCTTGAATTCCTGAAATATGAGGTCGTCCATTCGGCTGCCGGTGTCAATCAACGCAGTTCCGACAATCGTCAAGGAACCTCCCTCTTCAAAAGATCTTGCCGTAGCAAACAATTTTTTCGGAATATCCATCGCTTTAATGTCAACGCCGCCGGACATCGTTCGCCCAGTATTTCCGACCCATTTGTTGAAGGCTCTGGCCAGTCGGGTGATGGAATCCATCAGCAGGAATACGTCTTGTCCCATTTCCGCAAGTCGCCGACATCGTTCAATGACCAATTGCGAAATGCGGACGTGGCTTTCAATATCTTCGTCCAGGCTACTGGCAATGACTTCACCGTTCACGTTCCGTCGCATGTCGGTGACTTCTTCTGGACGTTCGTCGACCAACAGTACCATGAGTTTGGAATCGGGATGGTTCGTCGAGATTCCATGACTGATATGTTGAAGCATGATGGTCTTGCCGGTTCGTGGTGGAGCCACGATCAACGCTCTTTGGCCTTTTCCAAGAGGCGTTAGCAAATCCATGACACGGGTTGTCAAGGGAGTTGGGCCGGTTTCCAGCTTGTACCAGGATTCGGGATTGATTGGGGTGAGTTCGTCAAACCGTTTGACCTCGTGGTAATCGTCTGGGGTAATGCCATCAATATCAATGATTTCGCGCAGACGTGGGCCCTGTTGGCGTCGGGCTGGCTGGACTTTACCGCGGATCATGACGCCTGGGCGTAGACCGAATTTTTCGATCATCGTGCCAGGTACAAACGGGTCGGTTCTTTCACGGGAGTAATTATTGTCAGGGCTTCTCAGGAACCCGTAGCCGTTGGGGTGCAATTCAAGCAACCCGGCTCCTTCGGTCAGTTCCGATTCATCGACATCGACCGGGTCGTAGTTTCGATCGGGATCTTGCGAACGACGGTTTGAGCGATTTCGATTACCGCCACCACCACCGCCGCCGCCGCCACCGCCACCGCCTCGCCTGCGACGGTTGCCGCCACCGGAACGTGAGCCTCCGCTATTGTTGCCGCTATTGTTGCCGCTACTGCTGCCACCACGGCCAGACCCACCCGAACTACCACGGGGGCGATATCGTTTTTTACCCATAGAGCACCTAAACCATCAGGTACATGAAATTTTTAATACCAACCGATTTCGATTGGCTGCCAAAATAAGCTCGTGCGTCGCAAAGAAACCAATTTTCATTGTTGGATCGTTAAAAGACGGCACAGAGCTGAAATAACGTTTTAAAGAAGCGTTTCAAATCGGCAACTCTAATAAGAATGTATGATTCTGGACGCATCGTTGTCGTAGTTGATCTTCCTCAATTCGACCGAACAGGAGCCGGTCAGGAGCTGCCACGCAGTGGCGAAATTACCGAGTTCCAAACTCGTTTACCGATGGGTGCAATGAAGGCCCTTAAATTAATTCGCCAGAGGCAGAATCTGAAGGCATTGAGTTTCAAAGCAATGATCGGTGATCAGCAAGAAGTCTAAATTCCAAATAGACAACTGTGAAAGCCGGTAATCCGCGAGGCATTAGCCATAGAACGAAGCGGAAGCTTTAACTATCGGAAGTGTTATCGATAGTATCGCATGTGTCAACCGTAGCAAGTTACAAATAACTTAAGTTTTCCTCGTTTTTTTGGATTAACCGATGACAAGTTGACACATTTAATCCAACTAAATCCTCGTGAATAATCCGTAAAAACCGCCACTTCTGACATTCGACCTAAGGGTAAAACAATAGTTAGTTCAAAATGTTACAGGTGAGTTGATTGGAATTTCTTCGTCATTATCACCAGCGCATTTGCCGCAACTCTCATCATATTCGGCCTTTCCGGCTGTTAGGTCGATACAAAAAAACCCGGGTCGGTTAAACAATTTTGCCATCGTTCCTGAAAAGTTCACCGCCGACAAAAGGCTGATATCGTTGCTTTTTTTTGGAGGATGGGTTTCACCGGTGCCGGCAACTCGACACTTTTGTTTTATTGAATTCGGATCACCTGCCTCAGATCAAAACCGAGATGGTGCCCCCTAGGTCAACGTCGA
Organism: Mariniblastus sp.; assembly: GCA_014237975.1. Lineage (GTDB taxonomy): Bacteria > Planctomycetota > Planctomycetia > Pirellulales > Pirellulaceae > Mariniblastus. Next base: position 4,978 of record JABACA010000202.1, read on the forward strand.
TTCGTTTCCCATCAATGGCCAATCAGTTTTCAAAGGTTTCGTCCGGTGTGATCATGACCCGCGATTGGCGGATCCGTTCCGAAGAGCCCAGCAGGTAGTTCCCTGTTGCACCATTTTTGTGTCTTGGTGCCGTGGGATTCGCAACAGAAAAAACAGGCTAACGGGTTGAGGCAACAGAGCGTTCAGGCCTTCCGTTCCCCGGGCTTCTCAGCCGTAGGCCAAGTCGATCGACTTGTAGACCGTTCGAATGATTCTGAATCCCATTTTTTCGTACAATCTCAACGCCCCGGTGTTATGGGAGGTGACTTCTAGCGTAACGAATTTAATCCCAACTTTGGCAAAGCCGAGCAGAGATTGGTTAAGTAGACATCGGCCCAATCCGCGGGACCTGTGGTTGGGTACGATTCCGATGTTTTGGATCGAACCTACATCCACCTGGTCGGTGATTCCTTGAATGGTTCCACAATTTTCGACGGCTCCCGTTTCGGGGTCTGTGAACCTCGCCAACCAGGTCGCCGAAGGAACAAAGCCTTGTCGACAACTGATCTCATTCATTAGTTTGACACAGCCATCTTCATCACCAAGGAAGGGAAAACGTTGCTGTCCATTTCAGATTGAAAACTGCGATACTTCGCCATCGCATGATCTTCTAATAACCGCGGGGACCATGGCTCAAGGAGATAGTCCACTGGCGTTTCAAACTCGGCTAACGGACCCTCACGCAGATCGTAACGCATTCTGTATCTGCGAAAATAGGTGACGGTCATGGTAGCGATCTATGAATGGATAGGGTCAAGCAAAACCAAACTCGCGAATTGATATTATTATCGGTGTCAGCTTTCCTTTGTCCAGCAAAGGGTTGTCTTCTCAATGGTCGTTTTCTCGTGGTTCCTGCGTCGTTTCTTTTTTTGACAGGACTTCACCTTCGACAATGTCCGGTGCGTCTGGCGGATGGGTTCCATAAACCTTGACGATGAAGTTTTTTTTGATCCATTTGACAGCCCACGATTTATACCAGGTTCTGCACATCGGAATGAGAAGCGAAAACCCCAGCAGGTCTGTTAACAGGCCCGGTGTAATCAACAATCCCGCAGCAAATAAGATCATTCCGCCGTCGGTCAGCAAATCGGCGGGAATTTGATTTTGCGTCAGAAGACTGCGCATCCTGATACCAACTTTGCCTATTTGGTTTTTTGCCAACCAGGCGCCGATGATTCCCGAGACCACAACCAACCCGATGGTGGCGGGGATCGTTATATACCTTGAAAGGGCCAGCAACAAAAACAGATCTGCCAAGGGCACCAGAATGAAAATAAGTAATAGTCTTGCAAACATATTAGAGTTGGCGTTGGGTTTGAAACATTCGAGTAAAATGCGGCAAATTAGAACGGTGAATTTAAGGCCTTATACAATTTCTCGTATTACGTTGCGCAGTTCCGCGGGAGGATAGTTCTCGGAAACGGGAATTCTTATTAGTGGAAGGCCGGCGGCGTCAAAGGCTTCGTCGACAAACTTGTCCCGTTCCATTCGGTCAGGTCGTTCATGGCTGCTGTCGTCCAGTTCGATGCATAGCAGTGGTTTCAGTGAGTTTCGGTCACATAAAACAAAATCGATATGCTTGGCCAGAATCTTGTTGATCCAGGTTCTTTTGTTCTTGGCACCTTTTTTAACGCGTAACAAATCCGCAATACGGACCATGGCAAAAATTTCCCATTCATCTTGCACCGCTTTCCGAAGGGATCGGAAAAAGCGTAGTTCCGTTTTGGTCAACAGGCGCTCGCGGGCAAAATACGGCAGTTTCTTGGGGCGGGTCCAGATCCGCAGCAGAATGATGAACACTGCCACCATGACGATGCAGACCCCCAAAGGCCAGCTGATGGTAAGGATGTGGATAAATTGATCGGACATGCTATTGCCAATCACCGATGCGGAATTTCCTGGAGGGCAGTTTTCAAAAAAACGCCCTTTCGACAATGACGGTCAGACATAGAATAGTTGATTCTGACCGATGGGGGTAGGAGAATGGCAGCTGCCGTTTGACGGCAAATTCACGTGCCTTTGGAAAGTGTCGGGTCGGCTAGGAAATTGACAATATCCCACGAATCATGACCGTTGAAGAAATAAAAAAACCGATACTCAAAAACCTGCGATTGGGCGCCATACCGATCGGTTTTCCCGTTGTGCAGGCCGCCTTGTCGGGATACAGCGATTGGCCGATGAGGGTGATTGCGCGGAGGTTGGGCGCGCCTTACACGATTTGTGAGGTCATGTTGGATGATTTCCTTGTCAACCTCAAAGAGCGGCAACGAACAAGCCACTTTCTGCATATTTCCGATGAAGAACACCCGGTTGGCGGTCAGTTGATGGGAGCTGAGCCATCGCAATTTGCCGCCGGCGCTCTGAAATTGGTGG
>JABACA010000203.1 GCA_014237975.1 Mariniblastus sp.
TGGGATATTATTGGTGGACTTTTGGGCAGTTTCTAAGAGCGACTGAAGCAGATTACTGGTCTGGACTGGGCTTAACGACGATCGGTCTCGGCTCGGCATCGAGCGGGGGACGCGGCTGCGATTCGCAAGATGGATGGGCAAATCACTCGACGGGGCAGGCTAAGCCAGGCAGACCATCGTCCATACTCTGCAGAAAAATGGTAAAATCCATGACGACAGACCTTATAGCCTGCCTCGATTCTTTATGCTTTAGGAATAGCCCCTGACCGGCATGGATGTCCAAACAAATCAACTCTGGCCAACCAAGGCCCGAGTATCATCTCTATTGAAAGCTATATGTAATGGACAAGCTGTTGCTGGCCCTCGTCATCGTTTTTTCAACCTTAACTATTTCGCAGGGGCAACAACCCAACGTGATCCTCATCTATACCGATGACCAAGGGACGATCGATGTAAACTGTTTCGGCGCAAAAGACCTCACGACACCTCATATGGATCGGCTTGCCGATCGTGGCGTGAAATTCACACAGTTTTACTCCGCAGCGCCCGTGTGCTCTCCGTCCCGGGCTGCTGTGATGACGGGGCGCTACCCACAACGTGCTCAAATCCCTGGCAACGTCTCATCACACCACGGCCACGCAGGTATGCCAGCCAGTCAGATCACGCTGGCAGAGATTTTCAAAGAAGCTGGTTACGCCACAGCCCATATCGGCAAATGGCATCTTGGTTATGACGAAGCAACGATGCCCACTAACCAGGGATTTGATTATTCCTTTGGCCACATGGGAGGGTGCATTGATAACTACTCTCACTTTTTTTATTGGAATGGCCCCAACCGCCATGACCTGTGGAAAAACGGACATGAGATCTGGAGAGACGGAGCGTATTTCCCGCAACTCATGGTGGACGAGGCAGTTGGCTTCATCAAAGCTCATCAAGAGAAACCTTTTTTCATGTACTTTGCATTGAATATTCCACACTATCCCCTGCAAGGAACTGAAAAATGGCGCCAACATTACAAAGACATGGAAGCTCCTAGAAGGATGTATGCCACGCTCATCTCTACTATGGATGAGATGATCGGTCAGCTGGTCACCGAGGTCGATCGTTTGGGACTACGTCAAGACACGATTATCGTATTTCAATCTGACCATGGTCATTCTCAGGAAGAACGCACCTTTGGAGGTGGCGGCAGTGCCGGCATTTATCGAGGCGCAAAGTTCAGCCTCTTCGAAGGCGGAATTCGTGTTCCTGCTATTATCAGCTGGCCCGGGCACCTGCCAGAGGGCGAGTCTCGAGATCAATTAGCAACGGCGGTGGATTGGTATCCGACGGTCGCCAAACTTGCTGGCCTCAAAAATGTATCACACCGTATCGACGGACAGGACATTTCAACGTTAATTCGTTCCGCGGATGCCGCCTCTCCACACCCTGTCTTTCACTGGCAAACCGGTGGTGGAAAAAATGCAGCCTGGGCCGTTCGCAAAGGGGACTGGAAACTCCATGGCAATCCCAAAGACACAAGTAACAAAGCCCCACTTACGGCTGATGACAAACTGTTCCTTGCCAACTTAAAAGACGATCCGTCCGAAATGAAAAATCTCGCCAAGGCGAATCCGGAGTTGGTCGCAGAGTTGCTAGAACTTCACCAGGATTGGGTTAAAGAGGTCGAGAAGCAATAACGTTAAGCAGGGCCTTCCCGATACTGATCGGCACAACCAGGGGATCTTAAACGTCTCCCGAGAATCGCCTTAACCAGGCAACTCCTGTTCACCTTCCTCGTCGACAAACAGTTCATCCTTGATCTCCAGCAATTCCTCGATCCAGATCCGGATATCGTTTTCATATTCACTGGACATGTCATTCTTTACCAACTGCCGGTGAAATGCGGCCGCCCCCTCCTCCAACAACTCGGCAGCCTCGGCGCTGGGGAACCGTTGTTCGGGGTCGGGATTGACCATTCCACGGCAAAATGTCATCAACAGTTCGTTGCGTGCAACATCTTCAGGCATCAACTCGGGCAAGCGTTCCAGGATTTGCCGCTTGGATTCCACCAAGCCAGGCAAATCTTTGGCATCGGTGAACAAGGGCCGTCCTGACAATAGCTCCATGGTGACATACCCGAGGCTTGCCAGATCGGTCAACGCTGATTGACTGGCACCTTCCAACACTTCGGGAGCCGCATAGGCGGGTGTACAAGCCATCGTTCCGGGTGGATCAACCATTTCAAATGCGGAACCGATATCGATCATTTTTGCACGACCGCTCCGTTTAAGCATAATATTGGAAGGTTTAACGTCACCATGAATGATGCCTTGCCGGTGCAGGGCAGCCAAGGCTTCGAGGCAATCTCGAACAATGGAAATCGCCACGCCGGCCTTGAAACGGGGTTGAACGGGCCCCGCAGTAACCAACACCTCGTTAATGTACTGCCAACGTTTGCGGCTGACCCGCTTCTTGACCACGCCGTACATTTTAGGTGTCAACAGGCGTCGCAGATCAAAACCCTCTACCCATTCCATCACCATCATACGGATCCGGTCCCGGTCGAGAAAATTCTGCACCACCAGCAGATTTTCATGTTGAATCCGCGCGACACTAGCAGCGACGCGACCCATCCTGGCCATGTCATCGTCGTAACTGTTGGGCGTAACGTATCGGTCAGGGGCAAAAATTTTCAAGGCAACCGGCAACGTGAATCCGTCCGAACCACGTCGCTCTGTCAAATACACAATGCCCTGGCCGCCAGCACCCAACTGCCGTAGCAATCTCAAATGGGTGGTCCAGCTCAATCGCTTTTCGCGGATAATCTGTTCGTAACGACCGATCAATTCGGCGCACTGGTTTTCCAGCATCTCTCCGCTAGGAGTAACCGTCAGTGACAGATTATCTATCGCCGTTCGAAACAGTGTGTTTGTTTTTCTTTTTTCCAATGCCTTACCAGTATTTGCTACCTATTTCCAATCATCGCCGATCACGCTTTTTATATCAAATGATATTGTCGTTCCGCCGTCCCGTTAAGTTGATTCGGTTGGCCGATGTTCCCACAATTGGCCATTTTAGACAACGACAATTTCCTGTTTTCGCCTGAACTAATTCCGGAACGGAATCAGCCTCTACTAGCAATCAACTCGTTTCGCTGCACACAGGTTAATCGGTTTTCCGGTCGTGGGAATCCCAATGCCTTGTCCACCAAGTTGATCGGTGCCATCCCGCTGCGAAAACGTCGCATATTCTCAATAAACAGGCTGACGGTTGACCCGACCCGGGTATGTGACTGGGCTCCAACATGGGGTGTTATCAAGACATTATCCATTAACCAGAACGGGTGATCCTGGGGCAAGGGCTCCGGATCAACCACATCCAAACCCGCGCCGGCTATCCGTTGGTGAATCAGCGCATCCAACAACGCACTGTGATCCACCACCGCACCACGACCAACATTAACAAAATACGATTGCGGCGACATCGCGTTAAAGCAATCGCCACCAATCAAACCAAGGTTCTTAGCTGTTAATGGCAACGTGCAGATGACGACTTTTGACGCTTCAAAAAGTGACAGGATTTCGTTCGCCTTTCGCACGTCGACACCCGCAACTTGCGATTGGTCTGGAAATAGATCCGTTGCCAGGATTTGGTTCACCATGGGACGCATGCAATGGGCAATGCGTTGACCGTTACCACCAAAACCGACGATGCCTACGGTCGCTCCGGAGAGGTCGTCGGTTGGCTTTCTTTCAAACTCCCGACGGCTTTGAGCTCGAACAAATGCTGGCAATCCACGGACCAGGCCCAAGGTCAAGGCCATGGCCTGTTCTGCGACCTGGTTGGCAAACAGCCCGGAACACCCACTGACCAATATCGACGACTCAACGACCGGCGGGGCCAGGCAATGATCCAGTCCGGCAGCAGACGATTGGATCCAGCGCAAACGGCCTTGACGAACAACGGCCCCCCAATCGACAGGAGATTTCGCATGGCCACAAAATATGTCTGCTTCCATGACATGCTGATGAATCTGTTCCTGGCTGGAGACAATGACCCTCACTTGAGTTCCAGCCGATGCTTCAATCCGTTTCACATCCTGGCTGGAAACGGGAAAACAAAGCACAATGGTTTCGGTGGTCAAATTCATAATCCTTCGTGGGAATCGATGGGAACGCCTGCTTTTCCATCATAGCGGGTGTCCCGACCCTGGAAAATCCATTCCAATAGATGGAACTTTTTTACGAAAAAACCAAGGCAGGCCCGATGGCAGATATTACCATTCGTGACGCACAGGATACGATAGACCGCTGGATCAAAGAAATTGGGGTTCGGTACTTCTCCGAACTTACCAACCTGGCCCAGCTAGTCGAGGAAGTCGGCGAACTGGCGCGAATTATGTCGCGCACGTTCGGTGACCAAAGTTTCAAGGAATCGGAAAAAAACAATTCAATTTCAGACGAATTGGCAGATGTGTTGTTTGTCGTCATCTGTATTGCCAACCAGACGAATGTCGATTTAACCACCGCTCTCGAAAAAAACCTTAAAAAGAAAACTCAACGTGACATGGATCGGCACCGCGACAATCCCAAATTGACCTGATCCAGTTTAGAGGAAACTTTCATCAAAATGAACGTGACCATCATGAGGCAAGTCAAATTTTGCGCTGGCCACCGCTTGGTGGGGCACGAAGGAAAATGCGCAAATCTTCACGGGCACAACTATCTGGCCCAATTTTTTGTCAGTGGAGGTGAATTCGATGAGGTGGGGCGCGTCGTCGATTTTTCTGTGATTAATCGACTCTTCAAAGGTTGGATCGACGAAAACTGGGATCACGGCATTTTGGCTTGGGACGAGGATTCGGAGTTACTCGAAGCACTCGGCCATTTGCAACCATCCAAAGTGTTTTGTCTTCCCTACAATCCAACAGCCGAGAACATTGCCAAATATCTGCTGACCGAAGTCGGACCGGGACTTGTCGAACAAATTGAGGGATACGACATTCAATTGACCAAAGTTGTTGTTTGGGAAACAGAAAACGCCTGCGCCGAACTCAGCATCAATGATGCAGAATCGACCATCGCACCGCGCTTACACTCAGGTCACGCCGAGACGTAAGTTGATTTTCTCAGACATCTTGTCTCCGTCTAAAAGGCCATCGTGGACTGCTTTTACTCCGACACATTCGAGTTGCCATTACCACCAGGTCATCGGTTTCCGATGCAGAAATATCGTTTGTTGCGTGAGCAGATCGCTCGCTCAAAAAACATCCAATGCAAACTCCGCATCCCGCCAGCCGCCACGACTGAACAGCTGTTAAGGGTCCATACCGATGACTATCTAGACCGGGTCATCAACGGAAAACTGAGTGCCCTGGAACAACGCAGAATTGGATTCCCATGGTCGGAAAAAATGGTGCAACGATCGAGGCGTTCGACTGGCGCGACGATAGCCGCCGCCCAGTCGGCATTGCAAGATTCGATCGGTCTGAATCTGGCCGGGGGAACCCATCACGCATTTGCCGATAACGGACAGGGCTTTTGCGTTTTCAACGACGTCTGCGTCGCCATCCGTTCGTTGCAGGCGGAGCAGCTGATTCAGACGGCCCTGGTCGTCGACTGTGACGTCCACCAGGGGAACGGCACGGGCAGCATCACTGCCGGCGACGAAAGTGTTTTCAGCATGTCGATCCACTGTGAGAAAAACTATCCATTTCAAAAAACCAACAGTGATCTGGACATTGCACTGCCCCCGGGAACCTCCGACGCCACCTACCTGTGGGAACTGGATACCAACCTGGCACGAATCCACGACCAATTTGTTCCGGATATCGTTTTCTACCTGGCCGGCGCCGACCCGTTCGCAGGCGATCGCTTGGGCCTGATGAATCTCTCAAAGCCGGGACTTCGAAAACGAGACGACCGGGTCATCTCAAACTGCCAAGTCCGCGGTATACCATTGGTGATATGCATGGCTGGGGGCTATGCTGCCGAAGTCGACGATATCGTGGATATCCATTTTGCAACCGTCGTATCCGCTTACGAACATTTGTATTCACGGCGTCGTCTGGCCGACAAAACGACGTGCCAGGACAGTTAACGGCGGGGGATTCACACAGGTTATTGAACGGTTCCGTCAAAAATTCATCTTTACGGTTCACTCTCCTCCCGGTGTTGCAAAGAACTTCTATAATTGAAGCTATCGTCAACAGGATCGCATACAAGACAGGAGACAGCTGATGTCCACGGTACAAGTTGAACAGGTAATGGTCATCCCGACAGAACTATTCCGCTCCTGTGGCTATTTCCAGGGGTTTTGCAAGGATACCGAAGCGTACCTTGGCAAACTGCTGGACCCGACCCAAACCAAGTACCTGCCGCGCGACAAGATGGAACAGGACCCTTCGTACAAACAGTTGATACCTTACTGTATTTTTCAATATACAGACTCCCAGGGAGGCGTGCATCTTTTCCAATACACTCGGGGCAAAGGGCAGGGCGAAGCCCGTTTACACAGTAAGCGGAGCATTGGTATCGGTGGTCACATTTCATCGCTTGACGCAACGGAATCATCACCGTACCAGGAAGGAATGCGGCGAGAACTTGACGAAGAAGTCAGCATTGATTGTGAATACTCCCAATCGTGTGCTGGTTTATTGAACGACGATGAAAATGAAGTTGGCCGGGTCCATTTGGGTGTCGTTCATCTGATTGACTGCCATCAACCGAGCGTAACCGCCAAGGAAAGCGAAATTGTTGACTCCGGCTTCCAACCCGTCGCTGAAATCATGGCTGAAATCGAGCATTATGAAACATGGTCACAAATCTGCCTCAAGGCGTTATTTGGTTGATTTACGAAAAGCCAGAGGGATTTTGACGCTGGGATTGCTGCGGTGCAGCGGCCGACCGGGGTGAATTTTCACCCCACCGATCGTAGACGCAGTGTCTAACCAGGGAACAAACCGGGAATATCATGTTGAAAACTGAGTAAAATCAAAAGGTTTTGGACCCGTAACCGTCAAACGCTATGGACAATTAAACTCGGGTTACCAAAAATGACGATATCCAAGTAATGTTACGAAATTGCAACTCTGAACTGGAGTGATTTGAATAATGAGTGTTACCGTTACCGAAAAGGCCGCCAAGGAAATTCAACGGTTCCTTGAAGAAGGTGACTACGACGAAAACGCCGTTCTTCGAGTTGGCGTTTCGGGCGGTGGTTGCAGTGGGTTCAATTACAGCCTGAATATCGCGTCCGACTACGACGAAGCCAACGACAACAAGGTCGTGCAGCACGGCGTGGACGTTGTCGTAGACAAGAAGAGCTCTCTGATTCTTGAAGGCACAACCGTCGACTATT
>JABACA010000204.1 GCA_014237975.1 Mariniblastus sp.
TTGGGGCAGAACATCCGATTGTGTCGGTTTGCTACTGGGTCGTTTTAGCATCCCAGAGCCTGGGCTGACAGGGATTCGTGAGAGGCCTGGTAGGGACAAGGTTTTCTGACCAGTTGCCCTAGAAACCGAGTGCGATCGTGGTCGATAATGGTGGCCGGCCGGTTGTTTTCACTGAAGAAGGATGAATTCTCCCCATGCGCACTAGTTCGATTGTGAAGCTTGTAATTCTGATGCTTCTTGTTGCCCTTATTGGGACCGTGCTTTACTTCTATGGTGGTCGGTTTAATGAGGAACAGCTCGGCAAACTGCAAGACTTTGTTCAGGGGTATAGTCCTTACGACGAGGTTATCTACGTGTTGTCTTGTGCCGTCGCCCCAATGATTTTCCTGCCCGATACAATCTTCAACCTGATTGGGGCAGAGATTTTTCCGCCATTTTGGTGGGGGGCGCTGCTCTGTAGCCTTGGGGTGATCCTGGGGTCGGTTCCCTCTTACTTCATTGGTGGGTTTTTAGGACACGATGTGGTTGCGCGGTGTGCAGGAGAGCGGCTTGCGGAGCTCGATAAGCGCATTAAAAAGTTCGGATTTTGGGGAATGTTGTTTTTCCGAGTGGCGCCCATTCTTCCCTTTGGTGTGGTCAGTTACGCCGCCGGTGTTTTGAAGGTTCCCTTTCGAGATTATCTGCTTGCTACCGTCCTTGGGTTTGTGCCCCTGGCGTTTGTCTACCAGTACGTCTTTCACCAGGCTGGAGCTGCATTTCTCAATCACCCCTTCCACCTGAACCATTTAAAGCTGGTTAACATCTCCATGGCCTTGCTTGGTGTAATTGTCGTTGTCGCCGTGCTGGTGTGCATCATCCGGAAAAAGCAAAGTCGAGAGCTCTAATTCGGCGGTTGTTATTGCTCACGGCACCAAATTCCGTACCGGTAGATAAACAGGATCCCGACGTGACAGCCAAGTTGGAGCGTGAAAGATACGGGAATCGGGTTGTTGAGTTCGACCCGCAGGGCCGTGTGGTCTGGGAATTGAAAAACGATGACGTCCAGGGCATCGTCAAGGACACCTGTGGTGTGCAACGACTACCCAACGGAAACACCGTTGTGACCAACTATGGCCAGAGGGAAAAAGACGCCGTAAAAATCTTTGAAGTCACGCCAAGTAAAAAAATTGTTTGGATCTACAAAGGACATCGCGCCCATCACTTCCAGATCCTCACCACCAACGGCAAACCCATTGCTGGATTGCCAATGAAATAGTTCTCTAACGAAAAGAACGCTTTCAGCACCCCGCCTAAAGCCTCTGGTCTACGCCAATCCGGTGCGCAGAATTAAATAAGTGGTTTTTATCCCGGAGATAACGAATCGTGTGACATTGTCGGTTTTTAAAACAGACTTATACTGCTTGCTACAGGAACGGGACCGAACGAGGCCGGCTTTTTGGAGGCAATTGGGTTCGGACAAAAATCAAAAGGAGAATCAATATGGCATTTATCACAATGCACCCCGAGCGAATATTTTTCGTCCCAAACAGCCCGATGGTCACTCACTGGACAAACCGGGTCGGCCGGATAGCCTGCGCTTCCCTACTGCTCACCTTGGGCTTAAGCCTCGCCGCTCCACCGGCAAATAGCGAAGAAAACGATCGCTCTGATGAGGACAAAACCGTCGCCACTCAGCCGGGCCCTCACCCAACCTCTCTACCGTCCGGAGTTAAGTGCCCGGTAACCGGTTTGACCAACGGGCCCATCAGGCAAACAACCGCGGGACCAACCAATGGCCCAGATTTGACCCCCGGCTGGTCCAATCGTGAATGGTGGCCGAACCAACTAAACCTGCAGATTCTTCATCAGAACTCGCCGCTGGCTAACCCGATGAGCCGTGACTTCAGCTACTCCGAGGAATTTAAAAAACTGGACCTCAATGCCCTCAAACAAGATATTGAAACGGTGATGACGACTTCCCAAGATTGGTGGCCGGCCGATTACGGTCACTATGGACCGCTCTTCATCCGGATGGCCTGGCACAGCGCAGGCACCTACCGGACGACAGATGGCCGCGGCGGGGCTGGATCGGGAACGCTTCGCTTTGCCCCTCTCAACAGCTGGCCCGACAACACCAATCTCGACAAGGCAGTTCGTTTGCTGTGGCCAATCAAACAAAAATACGGTCGTCAAATTTCATGGGCAGACTTGATGGTCTTTACCGGAAACTGCGCACTAGAATCAATGGGTTTCGAAACATTTGGGTTTGCCGGTGGGCGTGAAGATGCCTGGCAGCCACCGGTGGATATATTTTGGGGACCGGAAAAAGAATGGCTCGCCGATAAACGTTACAGCGGAGACCGTGAACTGCAGAACCCACTGGCGGCAGTCCAAATGGGATTAATTTATGTGAACCCGCAAGGCCCTAACGGCAAACCGGATCCTTTAGCCTCTGCTCGAGATATTCGTGAAACGTTCGGCCGCATGGCGATGAACGACGAGGAGACGGTGGCGCTGATCGCCGGAGGCCATACATTCGGCAAAGCGCACGGTGTTGCGGACCCTTCAGAGCACCTCGGCCCCGAACCCGAGGCGGCCGGACTGGCCGAGCAAGGCTTGGGCTGGAAGAACCGCTACGGCAAAGGCAATGGCCCTGACACGATCACCAGTGGCCTTGAGGGTGCTTGGACATCGACTCCCACCGAATGGTCCAACGGCTATTTTGATAATCTATTCGATTACGAATGGGAGCTGGTCAAAAGTCCGGCAGGGGGATGGCAGTGGAATCCAAAGGGCAAGCATGAATCTGTCCCGGATGCATTTGACGAAGCGAAGTCGCATCCTCCCATTATGTTCACCACGGATTTGGCATTAAAATTAGATCCGGCATACGGCCCTATCTCAAAACGTTTCCATGAAAATCCAGAGCAATTCGCCAAGGCATTTGCCAAAGCTTGGTACAAACTGACCCATCGGGATATGGGCCCTCACTCCCGAGGTCTTGGACCACTGGTTCCCGCACCTCAACTGTGGCAGGATCCCGTGCCAACCGCGGATTACAAGCAAGTCAATGAGCGTGACGTCGCTCAGCTCAAGCAGTTAATTAGCGCAGCGGGACTGACCGTCCCCGAACTGGTTTCGACCGCGTGGGCATCGGCGGCCAGTTTTCGAGGAACGGACAAGCGGGGCGGCGCTAACGGCGCACGGGTTCGTTTATTACCGCAGAAAAATTGGCCTGTTAATCAGCCGGCCCAATTGACCAAGGTGTTAGGCCTTCTGAAAAAAGTCCAACAACAATTCAACCAGTCGCAAAAGGAAGGAACTCGTGTATCCCTCGCTGACTTGATTGTTTTGGCAGGTAGCGTCGGTATCGAACAAGCCGCCAAACAGGCAGGGCAAACCATTGAAGTACCTTTTACACCGGGCCGAACGGACGCCACTCAGGCAATGACCGATGTCAGCTCGTTCGCGGTTCTTGAACCCACATCCGATGGCTTTCGCAACTACCGAGAATCTTCTCAGAGCGGTCGCCCCGAAGAAGCGTTAATTGAACGGGCGTTCTTTCTTAACTTGACCGCGCCTGAAATGACCGTACTTTTAGGTGGCATGCGAGCGATGAATGCCAACGTCAACCAATCACCCCACGGCGTATTCACGGAAAACCCCGGGACCTTAACCAACGACTTTTTTGTTAATCTTTTGGACCTGGATACGACTTGGACAAAGACAGAGAATGGTTTTGATGGCCAATGTCGCGAAACGGGAGACATCAAATGGACAGGGACCGAGGTGGATCTAATCTTCGGATCGAATTCTCAGCTTCGGGCCATTGCCGAAGTCTATGCCACTGCTGACAGCCAGCAGAAATTCGTCGATGATTTTGTCGCGGCTTGGACCAAGGTGATGAACCTAGACCGCTTCGACATGAGCTCCTCTGCGAGAACCAGTCAGCAACCATCCCGATTGCGCCAACCCTAAACAGGCCATAGCCGGACAGCAACTGACGTGACCAGAACAGGGCATCTCGAAAAGCGAGATGCCCTTTTTTAACCGAACAGCTTCTTGACGCTGGCATTGCACTGGTGACGCAACGCGTTTAGCCGCGGGCAACAGACGGACCGATCAGCAGACAGACGGCGGCGAGGGTGGGCAGATATTTCATCGGTGTGGTTCCATGCAAGTGATTAAGGCACTTGCTATAATAATCAGCAAAACCAAGGTGCAACGAAGGGGGGGCAACTTCATGATGGCCATCGATCGCGTAGGCCATTCCCCCGTGTTTATGTCAAAATCTTCACCGGCCTGAGGGGGCGGATAAAGCCGGCAGGTCTTACGGCTCCGCCGGCGTTTCCCACAAAAACTTGCCCGCTTCATCAAACCCGGCCACAGGAGAGGCAAAAAGTTTAAGTTGATGGCAATCCTGGCAGCGAAACACCATGATGGGCATCCCAGAAAGTACATCGAGCTTCAGGCTGCCAGTTGGTCGTCCAAACCATTTCTTACTTTTAGGTGGCCCGGGATACCAGCAGTGTTGGACTTCCGTGTCGCCTCTAGTGTTTGGGATAAAACCTGGTTCCATTTTCGTTTTGCAATCAGCACAGGTTGGTGTTTTCATACAGCCTCTCGCCTTAATTTTTTTAAGAGTTGGAAGTGTCCAGCCTTCTAGGTCTTTATTCTTATACAAGCCGATTTGATTGGCAAAAAAATTTTCGATTAGCAAAAAACTGAGAAGGGGGAGTGGGGTTGCATACCCTAGCTCTATCGAGCAATTGGCCGGTCCGTATCTCTTCCCCCGTGTTTGTATCAAAAAACTCAAAATTCACTGGGAGGTTGCCGGCTCAGATTTGCCAATTATCTTGTGCCTTCTTGCATCTCAGTGTAATTCGTTGTCCAAACGACCCGATAAAACATTCGGTTTGGTCAAACCCTCTGATAAAAGCGAGTGACTTGCCTAGTAGTCTCGAAACTGAAAAATCAAACAGGCAATCATCAGCATGACCAACATGAACATGAGCCCACTCCACAGCGGCGACCACGGGTCGGCCCGCTCGACACTGTTGCGAAGGTCGACACTCTTGTTCTGCTCCACATCGCTTGTCGTCGACAGATACGTAACCAACTTGTAAAACTCGCCCGGCTTGGGGCAGACTTTATAAAACGGCACCAAAAAATACCGGTACGCTTTTTCCAGCCAGTCGCCGCCCGGCACCAACTGCTGCTCTCGACTACCCGTCTCTAGATCGTACTGCGTCAAACGATCAGTCCGGTCAACAATCCACAGATCATTATCCGCCTCGGCATCAAAGGCGAACGCTGAAATGCCCCCCTGCCCCGTGACGTTTGCCTTTTGCAATGTCGCATCATTTTGCCGATCGAGAATCCATAAATCTCGATTCCGGTACAACAGCCCAAACCAGCGGCCATCGCGCGAACCGCGAACACTTACGATGGGAGACCTGGACTCAGGCGTATAGCCATTTAATTCGACTAAACTCTGGCCATCAACCGTGATCACCTGGCCATTGTAGAAAGCAAGTACGATCGTGTCGCCCTGATATTCAATCACACAACCGAGGCGTTTGCTAAAATCGAGATTGAGTTCCAGTGATTTCGTTTTCTGGTATTCGCCCTGATCCAATTGGAAAATTAAAATCGTCCCCCGATCGCAAACGGCAATATCGCCATTAGATTGATTGACGGCTACATTTTCACGGAAACGAATCTCTACATCGTCAGTCGAACCGACCAACTCGAACAACTCTTCTTGCGGCTGGGCAGCCTCTTCCGCATCAACCGACTCATCACCCGGCTTTTCGGGCGATACCATGCCGTCTGCCGAAATGCTCTTGAGGGTGTCGTCCAACACGGTTTGATTCAAACGGTAAAACTCACCCATCCCTGTAATGGCCAGCACCTGCTCCTTGGCCATGCTCAATTTAAGTGTGCCGGCAGGAAATTTGCCAACTTCGACAAAATTCATTCGGTCGGCAGCGGCAACATACATTGGTCGTGGCCCGCCCCGACCTCCCAGGGCCCGGAAACTGAACTTGGCCGTCAGCAATTGGCCGGTCGCTGGATTAAACAGAGGGCCCACCGGATCGGGCAAGTCATTCATGGGTGCAAAAAACATCCCAATGCTTAGGCTCATTCTTTCATCAGGTTTCATGTTCGGCTCGAGCTTGCTGTCCCACTTGCGAGCGCTGTAGTTCCACTGATAACCCGTTTGTAATACGTCTGTCGGCAAGGCGTCCTCGACCAGTGGCACCACATCCTGCATCGCCACATTGTTCATTCGAATTTCAATCAAATTAAACAACACTCCGACGCCAAAACAGAACGCCCAAAAGATGAGTGTCAAAATGACCGAGACCGTTGGACTGCGGTATAACAGTCCAACGAGGGAAGAGATCGAAAAGTAAATCGCGAACACGAGCACATACAAAGGGATGCTTAACAGCATCGCCCGATCCCAAACACCGAGGGCCAGCCCCATCCACAGCCAGACACCGACAAACAGATAGCTCGCACACAACGCAATAAACACACAGCCACCAATAAACTTGGCGATGTACAGACCCCATCTGAAAATCGGCTTGCTCAGCAAAAGATTTAACGACCCAGGCTCAAACATGTCGGGAATCATGTTGGACGTCACAAGAATCGCGATCAGCAGACCGATCGACATGACAAACTTGTCAAAGTACACCGGAAGCTGAGAGGTCAACACTTGGGAAAAAGACTGTTGTGTGAATCCTCGCTGAGAAAAAATCTCCACTCGCCAAGGACCGTAATAAAAATCGAGCGCCGTCTCTCCCCGAGTCACATAGGGGGACAGGGCTGCGGCCAACAGCAACCGATTTAAGCGCCGCTGGCGGTTGGTCGAAAGACGGCCTACCCCAAGCGACACCAATTCATCAGCCTCATCAGATAGCGCCCGGTCTTTCCAGTCATCAGCCCGATAAAAACCCGGGTTCTCAATAATCTTATTAAGCGCATCGACCAACTCGCCATACTCTCGATTCAGCTTTCGAAGCTGGGGAGACAACCCTGGCCCTTCGTCTTTAGCGTCATCGGTTTCATCCAAACTCGCCTCGTCGCTCGACACCTGGGAGGTTAACTTCTCCTGCAAACCCTCAGGTAACAATTCCCAAATTCGGGTGAGCCGTTTCTCGTTCGGCTTATCGTGTCCCTCTACCAAGCGTTCGACGATTTTTTTTGGGTTGACAACGTTATTGGCCTGGCTCTCTTGGGCTCCTGGCGGGCTCCAGCGCCAATTCAACTTCCATTCGACCGTTTCCTTGAGGTGAAACGGAGCAATGGCCAACAACAGAATTGTGATCAAACCGAGCAAGACATACAGC
>JABACA010000205.1 GCA_014237975.1 Mariniblastus sp.
GTCCTGGGGAGCGGTGATCTTTTTACGGCGCAGGATTGTCTGAATATGATAGCCGAGACAGGCGTGGATGGCGTAACGGTGGCTCGGGGTGCCATCGGGAATCCATGGATCTTTGCACAGTGCCGTGCTTTGGCTAACGGCGAGCCTCTGCCGGATCCTCCTGGTCTGTTTGAACAGCGGGACATCATACGGGAACATTTTCGATTAGCGGAAGAGATTTATTCCGCGAAACGCGCGGGACCCATTATGCGCAAATTCGGTATCAAGTATTCCATTCTTCATCCGCAGCACGAAAAAATCCGGGCTGAATTCGTCAAGGTCAAGGATCGTGCAGAGTGGGAAGCCGTGCTGGACCGTTGGTACAGCCAGGACTTGCCAGGGGTCCATCCCAATGGGCGAATGCACAAGGCACAAGGTAGCTGTTCGCCGGGTGGTACGTCAGATGTTGCCGGACCGTCCGAGGGTTAAATGGCGTTCGAGTCAATTGTTGATTGGTCATTTGTTTAGTGGGGCATGTCTGGCCCAAGCCTCGAAACGGCTCGTTTTTCAACTGCTCAAACAATGGTATACTCGGCGTATGCAAAACGGGTTGTTTTATTGGAAACAAGTTGGGTGACATGAAGGTTGATCATTACGAGAAAAGTGCGCAGAACCGGGTCGACATGCCGGGAGCTACTGGTTGCAAAGTTCGAAAGTTAATCGGTGCGGAAGAGCAGGCGCCCAATTTCGCAATGCGGCAGTTTGAAGTGGAGCCTGGTGGGTTCACGCCGCGACATTGCCATCCTTATGAACACGAAGTGTTCGTTCTGGAAGGAACGGGGGTTGTCTTTGAAGGCGATCAGCAGCATCCCATCCGACCGGGTGATGTCATTTATGTCGCTCCCAATGAAATTCACCAATTCCGGAATCCGGGAGAGAATTCGTTGAAATTTTTGTGCCTGATTCCGAACTCGGCAAGCAATCAGAAGGTCACGCCGGTTCCCGAATGCGGTGAAATTTGAACCGTCAGTTGTTTTGAATCTGTTGGCAGGTCCTGGGTATTGTGGATCCAAATAATATAGAAAAAAAGATAGAAGAACTGCGGCGGGAAATTCGACGGCATGATCGGAAGTACTACGTCGAGGCAGCTGCTGAAATATCGGATTTGGAATACGATCGCCTGCTTCAACAACTGACGCAATGGGAGCAGGAAAACCCGGGCTTGGTTTCGCCGGACAGTCCCACGCAACGCGTGGGTGATTCGGCAGTCCCCTACCTCGATCAGGTGGAACACACCGTTCCGATGCTGTCGATCGATAATACCTACAGCCTGGAAGAGCTGGTCGAGTTTGGGCAGAAAACCGAAGACGCACTGGGTGGTCCGGCCGAGTGGGTCGTCGAACTGAAGATCGATGGCGTGGCGGCCACGCTGATCTACGAGGACGGTCTATTGGTCCGGGCGTTGACTCGTGGTAATGGCCGGGTGGGTGATGATATTACGCATAATATCCGAACCGTCGCTGACGTTCCGCTGAGACTGTCGACCGATTCACCACCAGCACGACTGGAGGTTCGTGGTGAAATCTATATGACCAACCAGGAATTGGTCCAACTCAATGAGCGGCAGGAACAGGCGGACCAGCCGCCGTTCATGAACACCAGGAATGTGACGGCGGGCAGCATTCGGCTGTTAGACCCACGCATCTGCGCATCACGCAACCTCAGGCTGTTTTGTCACGGGACCGGCTATTGTGAGGGTTTGCGAAGTAACAATCACCTGGATTTTTTGAAGGAAATTGGCTCCTATGGTTTGCCGCCCACACCGGATGTGAAGGGTGCCAACTCGATCGAGAAAACGGCCGTATATTGTGAGCAGCTGATCGAATGGGTGCCCGAACTGGATTTCGAAGTTGATGGTCTTGTGATTAAACTCAATCGGTTTGATCAACGCGAACAACTCGGCTCCCGTTCGAAAAGTCCCCGTTGGTTGATTGCCTATAAGTGGGAAAAGTACGAGGCGGTAACCCAGTTGAACTCGATCGAAGTCCAGGTCGGAAAAACGGGTGCCGTGACGCCGGTTGCCAATCTGGAACCGGTCGAGTTGGCGGGTACCATCGTCAGTCGTGCCAGCCTGCACAATGCGGATGAAATTGCTCGCAAGGATATCCGGGTGGGTGATACCGTGGTGGTGGAAAAAGCTGGCAAGATCATTCCCCACATCGTGCGAGTTGAAAAGCATGAGCGAAAAACGGATGCCCTGCCGCAATACGAGTTCCCCGTCGATTGTCCCGAGTGCGGGAACGCTTTGGTGAAAGACGAAGGGGGGGTCTATATTCGCTGTACTAACCTGCAGTGCCCGGCCCAGGTCAAGGAAAGGATACGGTACTTTGCTACACGCAATGCCATGGACATCGAAGGCCTGGGGGACAAGCTCGTCGATCAATTGGTGGCCCATAGCCTGGTAGGACAATATGGTGACCTTTATCGCTTGACGGCTGAACAACTGATGGCGTTGGAACGGATGGGGAAAAAATCATCTGAAAACCTGGTCCAAGCGATCGAATCGAGCAAGTCCCGGGGGTTGGCCAGGTTGTTGAACGGCCTCTCCATCCGCCACGTCGGTATCACGGTCGCGCGTGTCTTGGCCGAACATTTTGGCAACCTCAAAGAATTGCGCAAGGCAAGCAAGAAAGAATTGGCCGAAGTCGACGAAGTGGGCGAAATCATTGCGGTCAGTGTGTATGACTACCTGCAGAGTGATTTCGGTCGTGAAACGGTCGACGACCTGGTCGCCTTGGGGTTGAAAGTTGATCAAGAGACATCGGAAACCGAATCGCTGGGAGACCAGCTGCGTGGAAAAACATTTGTCGTGACGGGAACCTTGTCTCACTACACCCGCGATGAAATCAAACAGTTGATCCTGCAGCATGGTGGCAAGCCAAGTTCCAGCATTTCAGGCAAAACGGACTACCTGATCGCTGGAGAGAAAGCGGGCAGCAAGAAAGCCAAGGCCGAATCGCTGGGTGTTGCGATTTTGGACGAACAAGGTTTTCACGATTTATTGGGAGATCACCAATAGGTTACGGTTCGGGTCGTCCTTTTGCCCAGGGCGTTTTGCGTCGAAACCGAATGAAACCGACCGGTCACCGAAAGAACGGGGAATACTGAATCCAGTGAAAACCCCCGTTCAACAGGAGGAAACTGGACTCGTCGATCCGTTTCAGTTGAACGCTGATCGAATCGCTTTTCCACTGGCCGGTGAGAACGAGCGTGTCGTCGGCTGGTCGTGAGAAAGCAAGCGTCTGCCCCGCGTCCGGGTCAGCTTCGATGGCCTGCTCAAAGCGAACGTCTATCAGGTGGGGATTGTAGGCCAACCTGGTCGCGCCGGCGGTCGTTACCGTCGTGTCCGGATTGGCGACGAACGTGACCGTGGCTTCCTCGGTTTCTACGCTCGTGAGGTAGTCGAGGATATCGTCGTTCATGAGGTGGATACTTGCCATACCGGATCGCTCGATGATCACCATCCGCCATCGCTGCGCATCGGTGAGTAACGGCGGCAAGAGGACTCCATTGAATGTGAATGACTCGACCTCATAGATGCCGTAAACCGGAGTGGGTGTCCGACCGTATGCCTGACCGAGTCCGTTGGCAATACCCAATACCCTGAATGCGAAGGTGATCACCAGGCAGGCCATGCCGATGCAAAACGCGATGCGGTTGTGCTTCGCCCGCCGAAACAGCGAAGGGAATGTCACCGGTTTACTCGGCAGATTGAGCACGAGGACGTTGATTAGCCGCCGGAGGTCTGGTGCAACGAGGACGAACGAAAGCGCCAGGAGATTTATTGACCAGATCTTCACCGACACGTCGTAGCTCAGGTTCAGTGCGACCACATGTGCCAGCGAGCCAAGCGAAATGAGCGCGCCCAGTGCGGTGGTACGACGATTGAACAGCAACACGCCCCCCAGCATCTCGATAGCCCCGGTGAATGCGGAATAGGCGGCAGAAGATCCCATGAAGATCCAGAGCAACGATGTCGGCGAGGAATCTCCAAAGGGCTGTACCAGTTTGGCCAGGTTCGGCGGAAGCATCTGGAGATGAAAAATCTTGAACACGCCGTAGGTGACCATCGCGATGCCCAGGGCATACCGTAGGATGACTCGGAGCCACGAGTGGAGCGCGGCGTAGTTTTTCCGCCGCCAGACGGCGACACTCCAAATCAGCGTGGCCAGCGTGGCCAGCGCTACACAACCCCCGAATTGGATCCATTGACCTAGCCCGTCGCCATCGGATACCAAGGGTGGAGGCGGGACGTGCAAAATGTGTTCTGCTACCCACGGTATCAACGCGCCCCATACTGCTTGACTGACGGCCGCTAGAGGAACCGACAAGGGCACAAAGAACGCGGAAAAAGTTCCTAGAAAAAAAAGCGTATAGGTAAAGACAAATCGAAAGGCGATACAAGATAACAACGACCACTCTGTTGCGGGCGCCGGGGTAAGATTCTGGTGCGCGGTCATTCTTTTTCTCAAACGGTTAAGGGTCCTTGTTTGGCGAGTCAGATTTTCTTCGTCGAATCGCCTCTCGCAACATGAATTCAATTTGCGCGTTGACACTTCGCATGTCTACTTCGGCCAGACGGCGCAGATCTTCATACAGGTCTTTTGAGATACGCAACGGGAATGCTTTTCGCTCGGCCATGAAAATCCACCAAGGCAATAGTCGTAGAGCGAACAAGTGTTGGCTCTACGACTGGGAACACGAGTTATCCGTTATATAACGTGCCAGTGTTGACGACGGGTTGAGCATCCGACTCACTGCACAGGACAACCAGAAGGTTACTGATCATGCTCGCTTTACGTTCTTCATCCAGTTGAACGACGTTTCCTTTTTCGAGTTCCGACAATGCCATTTCGACCATCGATACGGCGCCGTGAACAATTTTTTGCCGCGCTGCAATGATGGCTTCTGCTTGTTGTCGCTTCAGCATGGCCCCAGCGATTTCCGGTGCATAGGCCAGGTAGGATATTCTTGCCTCCTGAACCTCGACGCCCGCTTTGGTAAGTCGTTCCTGCACAGCCCGCTGCAGTGCAACGGAGACTTCTTCCAAACCACAACGCAACGTGGTTTCACCCTCTTCTCCATGATCATACGCATAGCCGCTTGCCAAATGCCTCAAGGCCGCTTCGCTCTGGACCTCGACGTATTTTTCATAGCAATCGACATCAAACTGGGCCTGGGCTGTTTCCGAGACACGCCAGACGATCACGGAACCGATCTCGATCGGATTGCCCTGTTTGTCATTCACCTTCAAGGTAGGTGTGTTGAAGTTGCGAGAGCGAAGTGAAAGCTTGAACTTGGTGTTGAATGGATTGGTCCAATGGAATCCGCTGGTTCGAACGCTGCCCACGTAAGTTCCGAAAAGCACCAGTACCCGGCCCTCGTTCGGTTGCAGGGTGAAAAAACCATTACCCAACAAAATGCCGAACAGGATCGTGAGAATGCCGACAATCAGCGAGGTGATATCCAACCAGGCGGGAGCCTGGTGACTGGCTCGCATGTAAATGAAATAGACGATCATCGCGATCGCAGCTACAAAAACGCCGATCGTGATTCCTAGCATGATCCAGCCGCTGGTGACATTGATCGGTTTTTCCTGGGTCGTGTGACTCATGGCTTTTCCCTGTTGAAGTGATGGTTTGCAACGCCGGTCTGATATCTAGGTGATATCATAATGGTGTATTCGTAGGCCTGGCCGCGATATTGCAGAATTTACGAGGAAATTCCGGTTTCCTTTGGTTTTGATCGGGAAAATAGAGCCGTCTATGAAAAACTTATCGCTGGCCACTCCAGGGGCCGTGTCAGCCGGCTGCAGGCCTGAGGTGTCATTGCTTCGGTATTTTACCGGACAATCTTCGAAGCAGCCCGTTCAGTAGAATACTGCCTAGCGCGATCCCGGCTGCGATCGGAAAGATCCTGGGCCGGGCGGCGACTAACAACAACATGAAAACCACCAGCACGATCGTGAACAGGGATAGCCGGTTTTTGAGATTCTCCAATTGCGGATATGCCAAACAGAGGGCGGACAGCATCAAGCCGACCCGGATCAGTACCCCTGAGAAAGTTTGGCTATTCGGCCCGTCCTGGAGCAATAAAGCGATTCCCGCGGTCAAAGCCAGAATCGCCACCAACAATAAAACGGTCCGTTGAAAATTCATCCCGCCGGTCAAATTTCTAGGAAAAAGTTAGGTTGCGTTTTTCTTGAAATCGTGGTCAGTCATCAAAATGGTTGGGATGGGTGTCAAATTAACCCGCCCAATTTGTCAGCGATCCGTTGTGTCAGGGCATGGTCGAGTATTTTTCTTTCCGCCAATGGCCCAATTCCAACATGGGCGGTATTGGATAAATGCAGTTTCGATCAAGTCAAGCCAACAGCTCGGACCGTAGTTTGGATAGTAAAGAAACCGCCTGACCTATTTCATTTTTTTGGCGATCTGGTTCTTGGGGTATTTCCCGTTCAATCGTTAATGGGCCGCGATAACCGATGGACTTAAGCGTTGACAAATAAAGTTCCATGTTGACTTGTCCTTGGCCCAGCGGCGTTTCCTCGCCCCACTGTTTACCAGGTTCCTCCGACCAATTGGCATCCTTGCAATGGATGCTTCGTACGTAGGCCCCAATTTTCTTTAAGGCATCTATCGGTTCACCGGTTCCATAGAGAATCATGTTGGCCGGATCAAAATTGACAAACAGGTTGTCCCGATCGACATCCGTGATGAACTGCAAAAGACTGTCAGCCGTCTCTTGGCCCGTTTCCAGATGCAGATTTTGACCGTTACCACGGGCGTGATCACATAGTTCACGGGTGACTTCCACCACGCCCTTCGTACGTAGGCCCCAATTTTCTTTAAGGCATCTATCGGTTCACCGGTTCCAT
>JABACA010000206.1 GCA_014237975.1 Mariniblastus sp.
ACGAGAGGGATACGATCGACTCGCTTTCGGTCATCAACCTCCGCGACCACCTGGCCCGCCTGACCTCGCGTGACCTCCAACGACTTGAAACCAAGGTTCCCCTGGACACGCTCAAAATTGTGGTCGACCTGTCCGTCGAAATTGGTCGCGAGGGTCGCGAGGGCAAGCGGGTTGGAACCATGTTCGTGGTGGGAGATCACCGCAAAGTGATGGAACAGAGCCGCCCCGCTGGATTTGACGCGGTCAAGGGATACGCCACCGATGAGCGCAACCTGTTCGATTTCAAAGTGCGTGAAGGCATCAAGGAAATTGCTCAACTCGACGGCATGTTCGTTGTCTCGGCAAATGGCAGCGTGGTCTCCTCGGCCAGGATTATCGACACTTCACCCGTTGAGCTCACGATGACCACCGGTTTGGGCTCCCGGCATTTTGCCGGCGCTGCGATCAGTAAAAACACGAAGGCCATTGCGGTGGTCGTCAGTCAATCCAGTGGCACGGTCCGAATTTTCCAAAATGGCGAGGTCGTTTTGAGAATTGAACCGATGCAGCGAGCCATGAAATGGAAAGATTTTGACTCGGATGCAGTCAGCCCGCCGGGGGCCGAGTCGCCAAAAACGGACAGTAAGAAATCCGACTAGCTGAACCGAATCCGATCGGCATCAGTATCTTTAGGTGGCGAGCAAGACGACTTCCATCCAGGCCAGAGTTTCAACGACTTGCTCTGTGTACTAGGTTACAGTTGCAACCTCGGAGAATAGGCAATGAAACTCATCAGCACCAGTTTAGGCCTGGTCGTTGCCATTGTTTACAGTGACTTGACCGTTCTTGAATGGGATTCCTTCGATGAAAAAAAGCTCACCCACAGGGTGACCAAGGTCGTGAGTGGAGACAACAAGGGAAAAATCCACCGGGTCACCAAGACGCCCTTTAAAATGCATCCTTCGACAACCACTCTTTGTAGAATGCTAACTCCAGTCGAAGTGGCAGCTATCAATGCGGAAGTCCATGCAGACCGCTATTGTCACGTTTACGTTAACGAACCCGCATTGAAACCGATGAAAACCGGCCAAGGCACGTACCCGGAAGGTTCGCTGATCATCAAACAGAAATACTCGGATGTTGTGGGAACCAAAACCGAGCTGTTTACCGTCATGCGGAAGATGCCCAAGGGATATGATGCCGAAAACGGGGATTGGGAGTATTCCGTGATTAACTCAACCGCTGCCAAGATACTTTCCAGAGGTCGAACCGATTCATGCATCCAATGCCACACCGAGTATGAGCATACTGATTACGTAACGCGATCGTACATGCTCTCAGACCGTTGATCACCAACCAACCGTATCAAGCCTCCCGGACGACCTGGTCCAGGATACATGGCAAGACACCAATCCCGATCACCCGGACTTCACCAAGCCACGCACGGGATCTGGACAGCGAGAACCCTGTTTTGGAAGCCACGAACGTGCAAGTTATCTCGGCGCGAAAAGTAGGTTCGTGGGCCTCTCCCGTCTCACAATCAAGACCACTCGGCAGATCGACAGCCATCTTTCGGCAACTCACTCGATTGGCAATTCGTATGACTTCCGCCGCCAATCGCCTGGGCGGTCCCTCCGCGCCCGTTCCCAGGATCGCATCGACAATCCACTCGGTCGCTACACCGTGGCAAGATGAAATCGCGGCCTCCAGGTCACCTTGTTCCAATTCGTTTTGGGCGGAAACGATCGGCAATCCAAACCGGGTCGCGATCTCGAAATTGATCTTGGCGTCGCCCTGGTAGCCCGTCGAATCCCCGACGATGACCAATCTCACCTCGACTCCACCCAGGGCAAGTTGTCGGGCCATGACCAATCCGTCGCCGCCGTTATTACCGGGACCACACAGCACCACAACTGGTCCCTGGCAACCTTGCTTCCACAGTTGCTCGGTGCAACCGCGACCTGCATTTTCCATCAATACAATTCCAGGAATTCCAAACTTGTGGATGGCCAGTTGGTCGATGGCCCGGCTTTGGGAACGCGTGATGAAGATCCCATCAGCCGATTTGTCTATTTCGTCTGGATCAATCATGGGGCTGTCGAGTAAGATGGTGACAATGAAAATCGAGGTTCATGATGCCGATATACGAATATAACTGCGACCATTGCAAAGCTGATTTTGAGCTTTTGGTGCGAGGGAATCAACAACCCGAGTGTCCGCAATGCAACCAATACGACCTGACCAAGAAGCTGAGTGTCGCTTCGGCACCCAAATCTTCCGACTCACTGCCCATGCGCAGCGCCCCCGAGAGCTGTGCCATGCCGCGGTGTTGTGGCGGAGGGTGTCAGCCCGACTAGCCAATCATGCCGGGGCGTATCAATACACTCCGCCGAGTTACCAACACCAGTTGCTCTGGCTTTGCTGGTAAAAAGACTGGTCGAACACGTTGAATGGGAGCCGTGGAACCAGCCATGGTGCGCAGTTCCCAGGTCGATAGTAGCCCAATGCATATTGGCATTCCCTGGGAGGATTCATTGTCATGTGGACGGGCAACGTGACAAAACTGCGGAAAAAATGGACGGTCGATTGCAGCGGCTGGAGAATGGGACCTGCCGAATGGCCATACCGCTCAAGTTGGATGTTCTCGAAATATAGCGGCTTGTGGCAGAGTGAAGAAGCCGTCCAGGTAAAGGTCTGGGATTGCCAATTCCGCTCAACATTATCTGCTCCGCCAACACTGCAATCAACCGGTATTCGCCACTGTTCGGCAATGGCCGCCCAGTCAGCATCATTCAACCGCGCTACCGCAAGACGCTTCTGGCCCTGGTCGGTTTCGATAATGGCATAGCCGCGGCTCAAGTTCACCAAGGTTCCTGTCGCCAGCACCTCACCATAGGCATTGGTCCAAACGCGTTTCAAACCATCTGGTAAACGGCTGGAACCCGGCGGACTGATATTCAATCCGATTTCGGTAATCGGATTATCCAGTAGCTTATTGCGGAACGCCGCACACGACTGGTCCTTTAAGGGCATCTGATCTTGGCCAAAACGCTCATTATCCAGCAGGCGAAGTTCCATGTCACCTTCCAGACGTTTCTGCAGTTGATCGTCCCTGTTTTGCCTTAACTCGTTGTCGATGATCGAGTCCTGAGGTTCACTTGCTGCGTTATTCAAGGGAGAGGATAATTCCAACTCGTCCGCCCTCTCGGTGTTCTCGTCCTGCTGCTGCCAAGCAGGCGGCAAAGGACTGGCATCAGAATTTCCTGAAGCGATGAAGACTGCAGTAGGTTGATCGCCAGAGTTCGGCTGCTGTTTTTCAACCGTTTGCCATTCGAACGGGATTGAAGCGGTGCGATTTTCCATCGGCGATTCCAATGGCAATTCGGTCGATTCAGAGAATTGAACGTTTAGGGGATCCGTGTCGTCGCTGGTGGTGTCAACAGGATCCTGCATAGCCACCGTTCGAATAACCGGTCCCTCTTGCTCTCCAAATCCACTGGCAAATCTAACCGATGGATTGGTTTGAAATTTTGTCGTCGACTGGGAAGACGGGGACCGAAACGGTATTGAAAAATTTTTCGGCCGGGCGATCGAATTAATTGTGGAGCTTAGTGACCTAGGTTTCTTTGGCAGTTTGGCAGTCAATACCGAACTGATTTTTTGTTTGAGGGATCTGGCCGTACCCACCAAACGCGACGTGCGCTCTGTGGAGGAAACAGGATCTGACGCAGGAAGGTAGCCGCCAAACCCACCGTCCATGCTTTGCCGTGACGGGGCGGGGATCACCTTGACCGGTGGATCGTTCACTGGTTCGCCCCTGCTACCGGTGGCATCGGTTCCCGAAATGGCAGAATGAACTGGCTCAAACGTGCCTGACGACGTTTGTGCCACAGCCTCGGAAAGTATCAAGAACGAAGCAAAAGCGACCAGTAACGATGCGGCCCAAGGCCTGGCCCCGCTAGCCAGAATTACCGGTTGAATCCGTGCTGTAGTTGGGTGATTCCTGAGTAATTGCGATGTCATGTGGGTGGCTTTCTCTAACACTCGCCGCCGATACCTGTATGAACTGTGCATCCGTGCGCAATTCTTCAATGGTCTGGGTACCGCAGTAGCCCATTCCCGCGCGCAACCCGCCAACCAACTGGTAAACGGAATCGCTTAATGCCCCTTTAAAGGGTACGCGTCCTTCGACACCTTCCGGAACAAGTTTGCTTGGCCCTTTATCGGATTGTCGATACCGGTCGCTAGATCCCTTTGCCATGGCCCCTAACGAACCCATACCACGGTACACCTTAAAGGTGCGCCCCTGGTACAAAATCGTCTGTCCGGGACTTTCTGACAAACCGGCAAATAAGCCTCCGATCATCGCGGCATGGGCGCCCGCTGCAATCGCTTTGGTAATATCACCCGAGTACCTGATTCCTCCATCCGCAATAATTGAAACGTTGTTCTGGTCCGCCACTTTGGCCGCTTCATAAATCGCAGTAATCTGTGGAACACCGATTCCACTCACGACCCTCGTCGTACAAATCGACCCCGGTCCAATGCCGACCTTGATCGCGTCGGCACCTGCCCGAATCAAGGCTTCACATCCTTCCGCGGTGGCAATATTCCCTGCGATCACGTCAATATCCCACCGTTTTTTGATCTCCCGAATCGTCTCTACCACGTTTTTCGAGTGACCATGGGCACTATCGACGATGAGAACATCTACATCCTCGGATATCAGGCTGTCGGCGCGTTCCAAATCATGGACGCCAACCGCCGCACCGACTCGCAATCGACCCTGCTCATCTTTGCAAGCATTGGGGAACCGCTTCATCATGTCGATGTCTTTGATCGTAATAAGCCCCGTCAGTTTGTTATTTTCGTCAACCAGTAAAAGTTTCTCCACCTTTTTAGCCGTTAAAATTTTCTCAGCTTCCTCAAGTGTCACAGCCCCCGTAGCTGTTACCAAAGAATCCTTGGTCATTACATCGGAAATGCTAGTTTCAACACTTTCCAGGAACCGCATGTCACGGCGGGTAAGAATGCCTGCTAGCGTGCCGTCAGAATGCACGATAGGCAAGCCTGAAACATTCCGCTGGATCATCAGATCCTTGGCGTGTCCAACCGTCAAATCGGGCGGCAGGGTGATCGGATCGGAAATGATCCCGTTGGCACTTCGCTTGACCTTGTAGACCTGTTCTGTCTGCTCGGAGATCGACATATTCTTGTGAATCACGCCCAAGCCCCCGACCTTGGCCAGAGCAATCGCCAATTCACTCTCGGTCACCGTATCCATCGGCGAACTGAGTAGCGGTGTATTGAGACGGATTTTTTTCGTCAAGCGCGTGGAGACGTCGACCTCAGAGGGAATCACTTCACTGTAGGCCGGTTCGAGCAGAACGTCATCAAATGTAATTGCCGTATGTCTTATTTTATCTTTCATGAGGGATTCCATCTCCGCTTAATGAAACCACGCATTATGTGCGGAAATGATTGAAATGGCAATCGCACACCCGCTGTTGGATCGTACAGTAAATGGAATATGATGGAGATCCGCCCTATACGAGAAATTTTCCCGAGATTTCATGTGTCATCAGAAACGCAAAACTTGGAATTCCTGACGGTTTCAGAGCTGACCGATGGAATCAAGGACTCGCTGAATTCCGAATACCCCGACATTTGGGTCAAGGCAGAGATCTCGGAAATCTCCCAGGCCTCGTCCGGCCATTACTATTTGACGCTCAAGGATGAATACGCCCAGATCTCCGCGATTATCTGGCGAAGTAATGCCGCCAAAATCCGGTTCGTACCTGAGCAAGGGCAGGAGGTATTGTGTCGCGCGTTCCTGGATGTCTATCCACAGCGGGGTACCTATCAACTGATTATCCAACAGTTACAGCCGGTAGGGCAAGGCGCGCTTCAACTGGCGTTCAAACAACTGCACGACCGCCTCAAATCCGAGGGGCTGTTCGACCCGCAGACCAAACGCGACATTCCGAGGTTTCCCAAAAGGGTTGCTGTGGTCACTAGTCCCACGGGCGCAGCGGTACATGATTTTTTACAGGTAATTCAACGAAGGTGGCCCATTTTGAACGTGACCATCGTACCCACCCAGGTACAGGGTCCTGGCGCCGCTGACCAGATTGCGGCGGCAATTGGCCTGTGTTCCAAACTGCCCGCCAATACGCTCGATGTGGTTGTTGTTACTCGAGGGGGCGGCAGCACTGAGGATCTCTGGAGCTTCAACGAAGAAACCGTCTGTCGGGCGATTCATGAATGCCCAATCCCGGTCATATCTGCGATCGGTCACGAGGTTGATCTTACCCTGTCAGATTTGGTCGCGGATTTGCGGGCGCTGACGCCCACCGAGGCGGGCGAGCGAATTGTGCCCAACCTGTCTGACACTCTGAACCAGATAAATCGTTTACGGGATCAGATGGATCGGCGGATTCTACAGGCAGTGGTCACATTCCGTCAGCAAATTGAAAATCTGGCCAGCCGACCCGTTATGAAACGCCCACTTGAAATGGTTCACCACCAACAGTCCGAAGTCGACCGGCTGGCCCAACAAATGGCATCGGCACTGCCTGGCCGTTTGAATCAAACAAGGCATGCAATCGACCACTACCGGACCAGGTTATATCAATCGACCAATGCCATTTTGCCGATGGCGCGACTCCGATTGTCCGAACTGGCGGAGCACACGTCGATTCGGGAACCGAACAAGATCATCGATACCCGCCACGAACAATTAAGTAAACTGGCACTTCGTTTAGACGACACTCGGCTGGGGCTGATGCGGGATCTCAAAGGTCGCCTGGAAACGGAAACCGCTCGGCTCAATGCCTTCAATCCATTGGCGGTTTTGTCTCGGGGG
>JABACA010000207.1 GCA_014237975.1 Mariniblastus sp.
CCTCGTCAGCGCCACCCGAGTCACCGAAGCGAAAGCCGACGTCGAAATCGGTCGCCTGCCAATCGAGAAACGCATAATTCTCGAGCGGAATCCGTATACCCGCGGCCTTCCCGGCCGGCTCGCCACCCTACATGCAACAATTGTCCGATGGCCAATTGCTGGGAGTCGATGGGACGTGGGGCCAGGATGGTTTGCTCGTGGAAAAGGTTCAGCCTGGCACACTTGCCGAATCCCGCGGTATCAAGCCGGGAGACCAGCTCATGCTTCTTTTGCCCAGGAGTCTGGATCTAAAAGCGGTCAAAGAACAGGGCATCAGCATGCCGGCTGATTTGATTATTGGCGGTCAAAGGATCGGTCAGCTGAAAATCCCGGCCGCGGATCTGCCGGATTATTCCTTGCCCGCACATCCAACCCAGGTATACAGTTCCGTTAACGCATTGCTGTTGTGCCTGTTGTTGTGGTTCTATTATCCATTTCGAAAACACTCAGGTGAAGTTTTGGCATTGATGTTGATCCTGTATCCGGCAGGTCGTTTTTTGCTGGAAATAATCAGGACGGACGAATCGGGACAATTTGGAACCGCTTTGACCATATCGCAGTGGGTCAGTATTGGAATGATCGTGGTTGGTTTTGGCCTGTTAATTTATGTTCGGTCGAAAACTCCGACCCTTGCCGACGCTAAATTCGTATAATATTCGTACAAATAAGCTGGCTACTTAGCCAATTTTTCCTGCATGCAAAACGGAGATGATCCCGCTAGAATGAACCGCCAGCCTGTCGTTCCGACCGCCTAAAACACTCAATTTTTCGTGGGAAGTGACAAATCAGGGAGATTTTTGCCCTGGCCGGCACTGTTGGGAACTTAACGACGACCCAAATCGTCCATCAATATGAACCAATTATCGTCCAATCAAATCGATCAACAGCTGATCCAGGCAACGCTGGATGGGAATAGCGAGGTGTTTGGCCAGTTGATCTGCAAGTACCAAAATCGTTTATACAACGGTTTAGTGCAAATGTTGCGGAGCGAATCGGATGCGGAGGATGTAGTTCAAGAAGCGTTCATTCTGGCCTATACCAAGTTAAGTTCGTTTCAAGGCAACAGTGCCTTTTTTACCTGGCTCTACCGGATCGGGTACAACGTCGCGATTACCAAACTAAGGCGACGGAAGCCAACGGTTTCTTTGGAGAACCGGGATGATGCAACCCAATTTCAATTGCCGGGCAACACACCTTTGCCGGACGCCGAATTGGAACGACAAGAACAGACCGAACAATTGATGGAGGCCCTGGATCGGCTTTCGGAAGAACATCGATCCATACTGGTATTGCGGGAGATGGAAGAAATGGACTACGACGCGATTTCCGAAATACTTGATTTACCGATTGGAACAGTGCGCAGCCGTTTACACCGTGCACGCTCCCATTTAAAGCAGCAGTTGGAGTTGATTATGGATTCATGATCCAACTCCTTTACAATCACTTCACCGCCAATGTGTGAATCACAGATTGGCACGGTTTAAACTTCCAAATCAGAACCATGTCTGACGCCTCGTTTTCCGAAAATCTGATTAGCGCCTACCTCGATGGAGAGTTGTCACCGGAGGAATCTGTGCATGTCCAACGCATGATCGAACAGAATCCTGCATACGCGCAGCTGTTGGAGGAATTCCAGCACCAATCGGCTGCCATTAAACAACTACCCAGATTTGAACTCGATCCCGAGTTTGCAAGTCGAGTCATGGCCCACGAAGCCTTTGCCGAAGCAGGGCGGGATAAGCCGTCCACCGTGGCGTTATCATCCGCCCAGCCAGTTGAGTCTGGTGCGGGGCGCGAGCGGTGGATTGGCGCTGTGGCCTCGATTGGCGCATTGGCTGCCATGATCCTGGTAATCATGGTCCTGCCCTTGTTCAATTCACCATCCATTGATCCGCGCGTGGCCAATCTTGAATCGAGTACCGTTGAATCAAAACTCGATTTGGCTCCCGCTGCCGCACCGGCAGCCGCTAAAGCACCCGGTCGCGATCGGGAAGCTTCAACCAAGACCGAGCCATTGATGTCCAAGGGTGATTCGTCAAAAGGCTTATCAGGCAATTTCGATGGGGCCAACTTGCAGGTTACTGAAAAAGCCAAGGGCACCCAAGGTGATACCTTTGGGGACGCCTCCCAAGCCGACAATCGCGCCCGCCGTTTAGGGGCTCTGCCAGGCCAACAGCTGCCTGCTGGCAAAGATGGTGAAATGTCAAAGCGTGACGTTGCCGGTGAGCTGGCAAGATCCTCCAACAACGCCAACGCTGGCATGGGTTTTGGAGAGGCAGCGGATGAGGACAACGGGGCAACGGAACAGATGATCCTGTCTGAGGGGCAAGCTGGCTTATATGCACTGGATGATTCGGGTGGCCCTTTCCATTCGGTCAATGTGATGCAAATTGATTTGCCCACAGGTGACACCGAACGGCAACGTGTTTATGACCTGTTGCAAAAACACCAGGTCGCCTTGCCGGCGGTCAAAGAGAGTGCCCAGCAAGAAAAAGAACTGGGTCAATCCGATCTTGGCGCACCGTTGATCTATTACGTTCTGGCCGACAAGACCCAGATGACCGGTTTTGCAATGGATTTGTCCAAGTCGTCATCGGCCGTGATTGCGATGTACCGTATGGGAGCGAGCAATCGGCAGAAGGTGGGGCAATATTTACAGTCTCCACTCGGAATGCAACAAGCCCAAGCCGTCTCGCCAGGCAAATCGGCCAAGCAGCTTGCAATGAGTGCCGGTGGAGGAGGATCTGACCTAAGTGATTTGAGTGATGAAAAGCAAGTCGAGCAGGTCCAGCAAGTCGAGCAAGTCGAGCAAGCCGAGCAAGCCGAGCAAGCCGAGCAAGCCGAGCAAGTCGAGCAAGCCGAACTGGGCCAGCAAGTCCAATCCCAGTTACGTTTCGACAATTCGATTGGGGTTCCCATGGATTCGATTATTGTCCAAGGGGGTGGTGTGGTTGCTGGAGGTTCAGGCAACCCGCAGGAACAACTCAGCTCGTCTTATTTTGCACAGGATTCGGATAAGTCGCGGTCGGGTAACAACTGGTTCGGTAGCAACGCGGCGGGTGGTTTAGGCGGGGCCGCACGGAAGAAAAGCAATCTGGAAGAAGCGGAAAATGAAGGCGTTGACGCCGCCCAAGTGGAGAACGCGCAACAGCAGATTGCTGGCAAGATCGCCCCGAATCGTCAGCTGGCGAAACCCTTATTGCCGGGTGCCCCAACACAAGGTGATTTCTTTGGAGAAGACCGTTCGGTGCAAGTCTATTTGTTGATCGTACAAAGCCGAAACTCGCCCGATTCCAGCTCCGCTGCCGAGCCGGCGGCCGAAGCCGACAAGCGGCCCGACCAGGCACCCCAACCAAAGAAATAACCGGATAAGCAGCCAATGGATGCATTGGGGTAACTGCTTTTTGAGCGACCTGGCCACGTTGAATCCGTTTGTTCTCGAATGCCAACAGCTTTTCCACATCCGTTATCCTGTCGGAACGTTTTTCCAAATCGTAATTGCTTGCCATTATCCGGTAAAAACACGATTTCGCCTGTTACCAAGATCCGTCCCGTGTAATTTATGGCCAACGAAAGTATTCTTTGGTTGAATCATTATGACACACCTCGCAAGCTTGGGATCCGCATGGAAAACCAGAACCAACCGAAAACGGAACAACTCTTTGAAGACGTCGATGTGGACGTCGAATTGACGCCCCAGCAGCAGGAGCAATTTGATCACTGTTCACTTTCTTTTGTCGGGCAGTGGAACCAGTTGATCAGTACGACGAATTGGGACAAGGGAAAGATCATCCAGCAATGGCGAACTTCGCTGGACGGGTCAGATTTGCCCGCCTCGAGTTTTACCGATGACCAGTGGAGCAAGACGGTTGGCGGCGTGACGCCCCAGCATGTCGGTCGTCTGCGACGAACGTACTCGCGTTTTAGCCATGTATCCGAACAGTATGCCGGTTTGTACTGGAGCCATTTCTACGCCGCGCTGGATTGGGATGATGCCGAATTATGGCTCGAAGGAGCTGTCCAGAACGAGTGGTCTGTTTCTCAAATGCGCCGTCAGCGGTGGGAAACCATGGGGAAGGTGCCCGAAGATAAACCAAAAATAACCGACATCGTTGTCACCGAGGCGGAGGAAGAGGCCGAGGCGTTGACGATTTCCGGTCGCGTGGCGGCCAACCAACGCGAGGTGGCCGAAGGCCCCATCTATGAAGGACCCGATTTTGGAGATGCAGACGATCCATCCCGATCGCGTTCGAAATCAACCAGTGATCCCGAGAAGTCGTCCGCAACGCCGTCTGCCGGTTTGATTGACACGGCTGACCGGGTCCGCCCCTTTGAGTCATTCACCGATTTACCCGATGATCTGTCCGATGCATCCAGCATGTTTAAGGTTGCCATCATTCGGCATAAAGCTGACCAGTGGGAACAGATTTCCCGCGATGAAGTCATTGGGTTATTGGACGCGCTGAAACAACTCGCGGTGGCTGCATCGGAATAAGACGACGTTGGCTATTGGATTCGGATTCTGTCAGCTGATTGCTATTTTGATACCACCAAACGAAAGTTGAACCATGCCAATCAGGGTTGCCATTATTGGGGCGGGCGGAATGCTCGAACATCATGCCAGCGGGTTTCTTGCCGCCGGTGCCGAATTGGTTGCAATCGCCGACGTGAATCGTGATGCGGCAGCCAAGGCTGCCTCCCAATACGGAGTAGCGTCTACGTTTGATACGCCGCAGGCAATGTTGGCCGAGGCCGACTGTGATGCAGTCAGCATCATTGTGCCCAACAAGTTCCACGCACCCTTGGCGATTGAGTGCCTGGCCGCTGGCAAACACGTTTTCTGTGAAAAACCACCCGCGCTTCACGCGGCCGAAGTTCAGCAAATGATCGATGCGGCACAAAGTAGCGGAAAACACCTGATGTTCAATTTCAACAATCGCGCCCGACCCGAATCGTATGCGATGATGACGTTGATCAATGACGGTTTGGTAGGATCGATTAATTCGGCTCAGGCCAAATGGATCCGCCGCACGGGAATCCCGGGATTCGGTGGCTGGTTCACGACCAAGGCCCTCTCTGGCGGGGGCCCCTTGATTGACTTGTTGCACATGGTCGATTTGGCCATGTACTTCATGGGCTATCCCCAGCCGGCTCATGTAATGGGTCAAACGTTTCGCGATTTTATTGATCAGCCCAGTTTCAAAGGGCCGTGGGGAATTCCAGACAATGCCGATGGCGTCACCGATGTGGAATCGGCCGCCCATGGCATGATCGTGTTCAAAACCGGACAGGTGCTTACCCTGCAAGCGTCCTGGGCAGAAATGGTCAAGCGCGAGGAAGTCTCCGTGGTTTTCCAGGGGACTGTCGCGGGTGGCAAGGTCGAGCGGCTGTTTGGCACGGACGGTTTGGATGAAACGGCCATAGATACTTGTGAGATTTATTGTCAACAGGATGGCCAGTCGATCAACCGTACCCTCGATGTAGATGAATGCCCCGATATGGGACGGGCTCGTTCTGCTACCAACTTCATACGAACGATTGAAGGTACGGAACAACCTTTGAATACTCCGGACCAGGCATTGTCCTTGATGCAGGTGATTGACGCCATTTACGAGTCAGCCGAAACGGGCAAGCCGGTTTCCCTTTGAATGCCAAAACCTCCAGTGGAGAAAAGATATGTCGTTAGATAGAAAATTAAGGATGGGCATGGTTGGCGGAGGACGGGGTGCGTTCATTGGCTCCGTCCACCGGATGGCGGCAGCCTTGGACGGCAGGATTGAACTGGTGGCCGGCGCTTTTTCATCCGATGTGGAAAAAAGTCAGTTGTCGGGTCAGGACCTGCTGTTGGATTCCACGCGGGTCTATGGCAGTTACCAGGAAATGGTCGAAAAAGAAGCGGCGCTGGATCCCTCGGAGCGGATTGATTTTGTTTCAATCGTTGTCCGTAATGATTTGCATTTCGAAGTCGCCAAGGCCTTTCTGGAAGCCGGTTTTAACGTGGTTTGTGAAAAGCCGCTCGCCTTCTCATTGGAGCAGGGGCGACAGTTGCAAGCGATTGTTGAACAAACCGGCAAGGTCTTTGGACTGACCCACAATTACACCGGATACCCGATGGTCAAAGAAGCTCGGGGAATGGTTGGGGCCGGCCAGCTGGGCCGGGTTCTCAAAATCGTCGTTGAATATCCTCAAGGTTACGCGATCACCGCGCTGACCGAGCAGGAGGATGGTGCCATTTCAAACTGGCGGATGGACCCCTCGGTGTCGGGCGTCTCCAATTGCATGGGTGATATTGGTTCCCATGCGGAAAATTTGGCGCGCTACATCACGGGTTTGGAAATTGAGGAACTGGCGGCCGATTTGTCTACCTTCATACCGGGGCGCCCGCTGGATGATGATGGAAACATGCTGGTTCGCTACAAAGGGGGTGCCAAGGGAATTCTCTATGCGTCGCAGATTTCAACCGGTGACGAGAATAATCTGAATATTCGCGTTTACGGCACCGATGCTTCGCTGGAATGGCACCAGGAACACCCGAATGAACTGGTCGTCAAATACGCCGAGCAACCGCGACAGGTCCACCGTCGGGGAAATGTATACAACAGTGAAGTCTGTCAGAACTCAACCAGGATTCCTTTTGGACACCCCGAGGGTTTCATCGAGGCCTTTGCCAATGTTTATCTGGGAGTTGCCGAAGCGATTGCCGATGAAGTCAGCGGAGTTTACCCGCGGGCAGAGGGTTATGACTTTCCCGATGTTGAGGATGGT
>JABACA010000208.1 GCA_014237975.1 Mariniblastus sp.
CTCACCAGGGTCAAAATCGACACCCAGCGTCATGGGTGGCATTGCGTCGATCAGGCCTTTCAGAGTTTCACCGGATTCGGAAGTCGTTTGGGCTGCCAGCCAGGCGCCTGCCCGCTGGCTGTGCAAACCGATATCGGTCAGCGCTTGCAACAGGGTCTGACGGTGTTGGTCATTCTGGTCCTCCGAGAATCGACCAATCCGGTTGGTGACCACACTGGCACCCAGTTGATAGGCCATATCAATCGCGTCCTTGGTCGCTTTAATACGGCGTTCGAGGTCTTCGGGGTCGTCGTATCCACGGCGAGTGGGAAAGTGGATGGCAGAAACCTGCAAATTCAGGTCCGCCAACATCTTCTTCAGGTGGCGGACGGCTGTTCGACTCAACTCGGAAGGGCGCAGTTCGGTCCTGGCATTGATTTCAACCCCATCGGCACCCATTTCAGCAGCCGTTGTCAGCGCTTTCTTCAATGGCTGCCTGAGACTTTCCAGACAAAGGCCTTTTTTCAACTTTAACATGTCATTCCTGCTGTAGCGGATGCACTTTGCCAATCATCGTATGTTACATTTCTGGTTTGTTGAATGAGCCGAAGCGTATCGACGGTGTTTCATGCTTTACTGGGACGAGATAATTCTATGCCTTTGATTCGAGATATCTGTGATTTTCTTGATTGCATTGCTCCAAAAAACCTCGCCGAGGAATGGGACAATGTTGGCCTGTTAGCGGGAGATTTTCAATCCGCCGCAAATCGCGTGATGACCTGCCTGACCATTACGCCCGCCAGTGCCCAGGAAGCGATCGACGGAGATTGTGACCTGATTATCACACACCACCCACTACCATTTCACCCTATCAAGAAGATCACTAGCGAGGAAACGGCCACGCGGATGTTATGGGACCTGATTCGAGCAGGGATCGCCATTTACAGCCCCCATACAGGATTCGATTCGGCCGCTCAGGGGATTAATCATCAATTAGCCCTGATGGCCGGTATTGCCGATCCGAGCCCTATCGTGCCGGCCGAGGATGAAAGCGGACAAACGGGCGCTGGCAGAATAGGCACACTCGACGCGGCAATCCAAGTTTCTGATTTGATCAGCGGCCTGCGAAAACGGCTGGCCGCGGGGCACGTTGGACTGGTGGGTCAAATGGACTCGAAGGTAAAAACGGTCGCATTTGCCTGTGGCAGTGGAGGCACGTTCCTGGATCCGGCCATTCGACTCGGATGCGATGCCATGGTGACGGGTGAAGCAAACTTTCACACGTGCCTGGAGGCCCAGGCGGCAGGCGTCCATTTGATCCTGCTGGGTCATTACGCAAGCGAGCGATTTGCGTTGGAGCAACTGGCTGGGGAACTGACTCAACAGTTTCCAGAGACGGAAGTGTGGGCCAGCACGAGAGAGTCCGACCCGATAAAAAGGGTCTAAATCTACCGGTTTTTACGGCCAGCAACGGCCAGCTGCAAGTTTGCGTTGACCCCGGATCATTGGCTCATAGAATGTGAGAACCTTCTCACTCAGCAGTTTGGATATTTTTGATGCACAATAATTATTTGACGGCTCTCCCGGTATTTAATGAAGTTCTTTCGGTTGATTCGGTTCTCAATGAAGTCATCCGGTTCAGCCCCAACGTGTTAGTGGTCGACGATGGTTCTACCGACGGCACTTCCGAGAAACTGCTCGCCCGAGATGACATCCTGATCGTCAGTCACGTAGTGAACCGTGGTTACGGCGCTGCATTAAAAACTGCCTTCGACTACGCCATCGAAAACAACTACGAGTTCTTGATTACGATTGATTGCGACGGACAACATGAACCGCAACGCATTCAACAGTTTGTGACCGCTTGCCAGAACACGGGAGCAGACATTGTTTCCGGCAGCCGGTACCTGAAGTCGTTTGAGTGCGATACTCCCCCACCGCAACAACGACGACGGATTAATCATGCCATTACCCAAACTCTGAACGAAAAACTGGGACTCGGTTTGACGGACGCATTTTGTGGATTCAAAGCCTACCGGGTAGAGGCGCTTCGCCAGTTGGATCTCAGGGAATCCGGTTACGCCATGCCACTGGAACTATGGGTTCAAGCAGCTTGCCATAACTTGGCCGTGGTTGAAGTTGCTGTTCCATTGATTTACCTGGACGCATCCCGTTCATTTGGCAACAAATTGGATGATGCCGACATTCGGATTGCATACTATAATGATGTGATGAACCGTAGTTTTGCAGCGTTACCCGACGACTGCCCAAAAATGCTAGGTGACCGAGTTGGATGAAAACGCGACGATGATTGAATATCGCCGCTTGAGGGCTCCCTCGGAAGATCGACAAACCCTGATTGATCCTGCCTTGGAGAATGCGCCCCAGTTAATCTTCGAAAATCGCCAATCCCTTGGCGAACAGTCGTTGCAGATTGGGGAAAAGCCCCTGGCGGATTTGCAGGCCAGCGGTCGGGCTGAACTTCTCCAACTGGCCCGCCAGTATACGAGCTCCTATCGCGACGTTGATCTGGACGGTCAACCAACTTCGCCCATCATCATGTCGGGCCACCAGCCAAAACTGTTCCACCCAGGCGTTTGGTTCAAGAATTTTGTGCTCTCCAACCTGGGACAACAACTGGGTGCCACCCCCATCAATTTGATCGTGGATAACGATATTGCCGGGGTGGCTTCGATCCATGCGCCCAGGACCGATGCGGATTCTGCCTGCATGTTGACTGTTCCCATCGACCAACCCGGAAAAAATATCCCGTTTGAATGCCGTTCGATTGTTGACATCCCGTTTTTTCGAGAATTTGGTCTACGTGCAACCAGGGCTATCTCAAACATGGTGGATCGACCACTGGTTCAACGACTCTGGCCGCTTGTTTGTGGCCAATTGAAAAACGATTCCAATCTTGGCCTGGTGATTGCCAAAGGCCGTCATCTGCTGGAACAGGAGGCCGGACTGGACACCCTGGAGGTTCCGCTGAGCCAAGTCGCGCAATCCAGGTCCTTTGGTGAATTGGTGCTGGAAATCTTTCAACGGATGGAAGCATTCCAGGACGCCTACAATGAATGTCTGTTTCAATACCGAGACGTTCATCACATTCGCAGCAACGCCCATCCCGTTCCCCCGTTACAACAAGAAAACGGTTTCTTGGAAACACCATTCTGGATTTGGGAAGCAACCAATCCGATCCGCCGCCCGTTGTATATCCGGTTGACGGACCAGGGGTTTCATTTGACCGACCGATCGGACTGGCAGTTGTTTTTGGACCGATCGGATTTCTCCAGCCAGTTCAGCCAACTGGGTCAACGTGGCATTGCCATCCGACCCCGGGCACTGGTGACCACGTTGTACAATCGCATGGTCTTAAGTGATCTTTTCCTGCACGGAATCGGGGGATCCAAGTATGACCAACTGACGGACTCGATTGCCCGGCAGTTTTTCAACTATCAAATGCCCCAATATATCACCCTGACGGCGACCGCCACCCTGCCCTCCCAGGTGGATCACATCCTGCCCGCCGATTTAACCCGATTGAATGTCTTGGCACGTGAACTTCGCTTTCACCCTGAAGACCACGTGGATCAGACACAACCCTCTATCCGTGAGTTGGTCGAACTCAAGCGACATTGGCTGAACCAGGAATTACCGCGCGGGCAACGCATGGAACGCCATCAACAGATCCGTCATTGCAATCAACAGTTGCGTGATTTTGCTTGCCCGTCACCGTGGGAAATCATTCGGGAACAGCAACAACTTGCATCCCGGTTGAAAATCAATCGGATCCTGCGATCTCGCGAATACAGCTTTTGCCTATTCCCCGACACGTTGATCGAGGATCTCACAAATCTCGCCAGGTAATGAAGGCAAGTGAATACGGCTAGTGGACGCGTTGCCCCGGGATCGCGCCCTCATCGGGACTCAGCAGAAACACTTCGGCCCCGCCAGTCCCGGACGCACAAACCATCCCTTCGCTCAAACCGAATTTCATCTGTCGCGGTTTGAGGTTGGCCACCATGACCACCAGTCGGCCAACCAGTTTCTCCGGATCATAAGCGGCTTTAATCCCGGCAAAAACGGTTCGCGTTTCCTCGCCCCCCAGGCTCAACGTGAGCTTCAACAGCTTGCGAGCATCGGGCACATGCTCCGCTTCGATCACGCGGGCCACTCGCAAATCGACCTTCACGAAATCGTCAATCGTGCATTCTTCAGCCAGGGGCTCAGCTGCCAATGCGTCAGGACTGTCATGGAACTGGTTTTGTGCATTCTGCCGGACGCCATCAGCCAATTCCTGGGCTTGCTCTTCTCGGGTGTCATCAACCATTTTGTCGATATCCTTTTGATCTACTCGTTGCATCATATGTTTGAATTTTGCTACTTTGGTTCCCAACAAGGGCGTTTGTGACTGATCCCAATGGGTAATCGGATGGCCCAGTAAAACAGCCGTTTTATCAGTCAGTTCAGGTAAAACGGGCGTCAAATAAATCACCAGCTGCCGGAACAGGTTGATCGCGACGGTGCAAACGTCCTGTAACTGATCGGCTTTGGCCGGGTCTTTTTTCAAATTCCATGGTTCCGCCTGTTCTACAAACGGATTGGCGTCATCTGCCAGAGCCATGATCAGCCGCATCGCCCGGTTGTAGTCACAGTTTTCGTAAGCTTGGGCAATCGAATCGCCTGCCCTGGCGGCCTTGTCAAACAGCCCGCCATCATCTGGATATTCCTGAGACAGTCCGACATCTTTAACAAACTTTGCGCTTCGTGACGCCAAGTTAACCACTTTGTTGACCAAGTCAGAATTGACCTTGCTGACAAACTCATCGAGACTCAGATCGATATCATCCAGCTTGGGCCCAAGCTTGGACGCGTAAAAATATCTCAATGCGGACGGGTCTAAATGGCGATGGTATGTCTCTGCCTTGATAAAAGTGCCTTTGCTCTTCGACATCTTTTCGCCATTGACGGTAAGAAATCCGTGAATGTGTACTTTTTTTGGCAATTGGAATCCGGCTGTCTTGAGCATTCCTGGCCAGAATAGCGTGTGAAAATACGTGATGTCTTTGCCTATGAAATGGTGAATCTCACACTCCTCACTTCGCCACCAATCATCCAATGACTCACCCGTTCGTTCGCACCATTGTTGCGTCGACGCGATGTATCCAATCGGAGCGTCGAACCAGACATACCAAAAATTGCCCGGGCTGTCTGGAATTTCAAATCCGAAATAGGGTGCTGGCCTTGAAATATCCCAGTCTCGCAAGGTCTTAACACCTTCGGCAGCATCGGCCGATCCCAGGAAATGCCCTTTCAGGTAGTTGGCCACTTCTGCCTGTAAGTGTTCCTGATTCTGTGTCCAATCGTCCAAGAACGGATGTAGCTGCTCCAGCTCAATAAACAGGTGCTCTGCCGTCCGAATCTCAGGGGTCGATCCCGACAAGGTGCTTACCGGGTTAACCAGCTCGGCAGTCGTATAGGTGGTCCCGCATTTACTGCAATTGTCTCCAGGCTGATCCGGGCAACCACATTGGGGACACGTTCCGCGTACAAACCGGTCGGCCAGAAACGTCTGCTGCTCAACATCGTACAGTTGTTCTACATCTTTGGTTTTCACAAGTCCGGCAGCTTGAATGGCCTCCCAGACCTGGGCACACAAACGTCGGTTCTCGTCGCTGTGAGTACTGCCATAATTGTCAAAACGGATTCCAAAATCAGCAAAATCCCGCTCGTGTTCCTGCTGAGACTGGGCAATTACCTCCTCTTCCGATCGTGATTCATTCCTCGCTCGAATCATAATCGCCGTACCATGGGTATCATCAGCGCACACATAAATACACTGATTTCCACGTAATCGCTGGAAACGCACCCAGATATCCGTTTGGATATACTCGACGAGGTGGCCTAAATGGATTGGACCATTGGCATAGGGCAATGCCGACGTGACCAATATCCTTCGTTTGCTCATAATGAAGTCCATCTGGCGGGGTTACCCGGCAGTCCGTTTTGGCAGAATCACCAAGACCAAATTTTAGCTCAAATTCCTCAATCGCGTAGGGCAGGCGTTTTATACGCAAATAAGATGAATGAGAATAAACCGATGGATCCTTATTTGATTACCGAAGTCAGCCAGATCTTCTCACCCGGCCTGTTGATCTTCCGTGATCTTGTGGAACACAACCTGGCCGCCATGATCCAAATGGCGGGCGGCGCTGACCGTCTTTGCCCCCATTGCAAGACACACAAGACACGGGAAATCATTCGTATGGAGAAGGAACTGGGTATCCTGAGCCATAAATGTGCCACGATCGCCGAGGCAGAAATGTTGGCCGGCGAGGAGGTTCCAGATATCCTGCTTGCCTATCAACTGGTAGGCCCCAACCTGAACCGGATGGCCGAGCTGATCAAGAGATTTCCAGAGTCCAAATTTACATCCTTGATCGACAACCCCAAAGCCGCAATCCAGCTCTCTCAGACCATGAGCTCACATGATATCCAAATCGGCGTTTTGATTGACCTTAATCCCGGGATGGATCGAACCGGGATTGATCTGGGCCCGGACGCCTTGGAATTACTGGAGATGATCCTGACCTTGGACGGACTCCAGCTGGAGGGGCTTCACTGGTATGACGGGCAAAACCGGCAACCAGACCCCCAACA
>JABACA010000209.1 GCA_014237975.1 Mariniblastus sp.
AGACCGATCCGGCCCTTTTAAACGACAAGCAAATAAGAAAGGGGTGGGCCGAGGCAGATACGAATGCTGGCTGCTGACAAACAGAAGCCAAGTCGATTAATCCCCGACCTCTCTTCCCCGTTTGTTTCTCAGCAATTCGACTCGCCCAGCAGCTTTATTGGGGTGGGGCAGCCCGTTATATTAATTATCAATCGGAAAATTACAGCAGTCATTCATCAGCGAGCGTCCTCGATCACTGCAGATGCTCGCGCTGTTTCATCCCCAGGAACTCCGCAATGAACTTACTAAAAAAACTTGCTTTATGTTTTGGCATTACCATCATGTTGCCAATGGTCGTTTACTATGGCGTCGACACTATTACTCCAGCCCCAAAAGATGCTGACTATTTCAACGAAGATTACTACAACCTCATGCAGCATGGCACCGACGAGCAAAAAAAGGAAGCCAAAGCC
Organism: Mariniblastus sp.; assembly: GCA_014237975.1. Lineage (GTDB taxonomy): Bacteria > Planctomycetota > Planctomycetia > Pirellulales > Pirellulaceae > Mariniblastus. Next base: position 453 of record JABACA010000209.1, read on the forward strand.
AAACGAGACAAATTGCAAAATGAACAGACTAAAAAACGACACCAATTTGAAAAACGACTGTTTTTTGTCACCGTCCCAATCGGGATCGCGGCAATTATTTTGGGAGCATTTCTTGCCTGGCCGGCAATCGGCACTGGATTGCTGCTGGGTGGTCTTATCTGTGTAACCTCCGGCTATGTAACCTACTGGGAAGAACTGGCGAGCGTCTACCGATTTATTTCCTTGTTGCTTGCGCTGGCCGTCTTGCTGTTTGTCGGCTTCGCAAAAATCGAAGCGACGAAAAAGTAACTGGAAACTCCACCCGCTCCAGGCAGAGCCTGGCCCCTTCGCTGGAAACTGATTGAGGCTCACCGGATGGAAATGGGGCGCACCGGCGTGGCGAACCAAAACACGCCCTGCCCTGCGGGCACTAGCTGACCCGCAGTACAAAAACCACATCTTCCGCGCTATCGTCCAGCTGATTCGGCAGCGACAGGTCGTATTGAAAATCAAACACGGACTCAATTTCCAAACCGTCAATTCCCCGAATCAAACAACCAAACTGGTCAGCCGTATAGGTGCGGAACCGCAGTTGATCACAGATACGCAATTGCCGAGTCGGGGTATAGATATCGTATTGCATCGCATACTCTTCGTAACGCTCTTCCAGCTTGCGATGCACCAACCACAAACTGCTGTTAACGGTCAAATGTCCACGCGTGGCGGACCAGGATTCGCGATCACACGAATTACCCGTTAACGGAACCAAATGTATTCCGAGCACGTAAATTCCACCCGGGCGAATGGCACTCGCCATGCAATTCAGATGGTCAACGGCCAGCTGTTCGGTATTAAGATGTCGAAAACTGTTGATCATGTTGAAACCAACATCAACCGGCTTGGCCAGTTGGAAACTTGTCATGTCTCCCACCAGCGCCGTTTCTGGCAATCCATATCGCGCCAGTCGTTGATTGCAATACGCGACCGCCTGGGGGTTCAAATCGTTACCTGCGACGTCCAGGCCCGTCTGGCTCAATCGGTACAGCAACCGACCTGTTCCACACGCGGGCTCAAACATTGATTGGGGTTCCTGGTCGAGAAACCGCTCGGAACAGGCCATCAGAAATTCGAACTCCGCCTTCCAGTCCGACCCGTAAACCAAATCGTAGTATTTTGGGTAGTCGTAAATATCGGCCTGAATTTCTTCCACGTTGTTAACACCCGGTCATGGTGGCAGATGCACTTTTCTGGGTTCTAATCGATCCCGCAGCGAGTCGCCACCCGCTACAAGTTAAAGCGATCGGGGCTGGGTCCAAGAAAGACCGTGAAACAAAGAGCACTGTTTCAGATTTCAGTGGTGCCGTCATTGGCCGCTTGGGCATCCATGAGTCCATCATCGGTGGAGCTGCCCAGCAATTTTCGCAAAGCGACCCGCACCTTGGCAAATTTCAAGGGCAAATTCAATGGCAACCGCTGGTCGGAAATTTTGGCATCTGCCAGATATTTCTTTACCCCGGCCGTTACCAGAATAATCGCTGGAATGTTCTGCGTTTCTTCGTTATCAGCAAATTCATTGAAAGCCTGAATCCCGTCATATCCCAGTCCGGAACACCCGAAAATCACACAATCGGCTGGTCGTTCTTCCGCAGGATCCAGCTCCATGAAACGGACCAGCGCCCGTTGTGGGTCCCCGATAACCAATACCCGATATCCAAGATGTTTAAGTTTTTCTCGCAGCGCGTTTTGAATTTTCTGGTTCGAATCGATCACCATGACCGTTTTACCACTGCCCTCGACCTCGCGATGCGTGATCTTCTGATAGTTTTCCGCGTCTTTCTTGGCAGCTTCAGGGTCGTATCGCTGATTCTTACCGCGCTCGATGGCATCGACGGTTTGATCAATTTCCCGCATGGCCAAGCCGGGAGTCTGTGGACGTTTTTCCGGGTCCAGTTCCATGAGACGGTTCACAAGAATCACCAACCGATGAGGTAAGTCCGGTTCGTAATTCGTAATGGGAACGATCTCCCTGTAGCGACGTGGTGACAGACGCTTGATCCGTTCGCGTGTCTCCTCCAATGGAGAATGTCCCGTCAACATGTGATATAGAATGACACCCAAAAAATACACATCGCTGCGTTCGTCATTGCGGTGAACATTGGTCGCCTTTTCCAGGCCCGCGTAATCGATACTACGAGGGTTGAAGTTTGTCTTGCCGGCGGCATCAACATCCACTTCCGTGTTAACCGACGCCAAGCCAAAGTCGACGATCTTGGACTGCCCGCTGGTCGACAACAAGACGTTGGAAAGTTTTACATCTCGGTGACTGACTCCCAGCTTGAACGCATAATCCAGGCCGGCTGCTACGTCGCGAACCATTTTCAAGGCAACATGTCTTTTGACCTTATCATGAGCTTTCACAAAATCCCGCAGGTTTTGCCCTTCGATAAAATCCATCACCATGAACGTGCGGCCACTCTCATCCGAAACTTCATGAATCGGAACGATGTTGGGGTGTCGCAACCGCATCACGGTCCGCGCTTCGTGCATAAATCGTTCGCGAGTATCTAAATCGGCCGAATAGCGGTTTCTTAAAACCTTGACCGCTTTGATTTCACCCGTTTTTTGGTGAGTCGCTCGGTACACCCTGGCAAAGGTACCAGCCCCTACCAGGTACAACACCTTCCATTGTCCATAGAAGTAACCTCGCCGGTGACCCTCAATCAATCGTTGTATCTGCCAATTCGTGAGGTATTCCTGCTTTAGCAGGACGCTTTGCAGCGATTCAAACGTCGTACCCCGACCGCCGGCAGCAGACATCGCGCGGTCCAACTCGGATGCCTCCAGCAGCCTGCATTCGTGTGCGCGTTGCGTTAATTGTTCTGCTGACAGTTGTGACATCTAAGTTCTGTGAATTCAAATGGATGATGTAACTTTGTTAACCGTTGGCATCTTGCGACGGGCGGCGCCTGCCAATGCCTCTGATTGCTTTGGACAAGACAGGTCGCGGAAATTGGATACTAAAACCAACCTTCTAGTCTATTCAACTCGTGATTTCCGAGCAACTTAATGCAAGCTTTGATTCTTCCGACCCCCGTAATTTCTTGACAATAACCGGGAAAAACCCAATATTCGTTAAATTAGTCAGGATAGAAACAGCAAGGCAGCGCTTTCCATGCCTGACTAATTAAATCCGCCCTCCGGCCAGCTTGCCGCCTCGACATTCCAAGACGGTTAATCTGTCAGAGCTGGTTGGTTTGGCCCGTATCTTCTATTCAGACTTCACCGTCGAGCGACTGTTTATATTTGTCCCTTTCCTCGCGTGTCGATTCCAAGTCAAACATTAGGTATTTCATATCGAGACGTAGTTGGCTGAGCGCCTCCTGAATCAGATTCAATATTCCATGGCGACGACGTGTGTATTCCACAACTCGGTCTAAACTGGGACTAAGTAGTTTGCGGTGTTCCTCAGGCAAGCTGTCAATGCGAGCCACAAGATCCGACAGGTCGGCGGGAATCAAATCGTGGGCAACGGTAGTGCGGTTGGCGGTCATGATTTTTCTTTTCAACAGGATCGGTCATCATTTTCCTTTTCATTGGATTCTGGTTGACAATACGTAGCACTTGCGATGCCAAACGGATCAAAAAAAAACCCATACTTCGTAAAGCACCACCGGCAAGGCATTTACATGAACTTAGTTACGAATCTTGGTTTGCTATCATGTTGTCAAAACGCATCACAGACGGGGCCAGGTTGTCAAAAAGCAGTGCATTGATCTGGCTCTGATTTTTAAATACTGGTAGAAGCACGAGTTACGTTGGAATCAACAGCCTTGGAAAGGTTGTTGCAACAACGAAACAGACTTCCTTCTACCCCTTCGTTATGCGTTGCAAAACTACCACAATTCGAAACATCACTTTCTGGCAACAAGCCGCACATTTGATTCTGGCCGGGTGGGTTGTATTGAACGTCTCTCCTGTGGCGGCCCAGTTTCAAGAGACGTTTGATGCCGATTCCGTTTCCTGGTCACTTGCTGAAACGGATTGTGATGTTCCAAAATCCAAATGGTTACAACAACGCAGGAATGAAAACCAGCGAACCTACGAGCAGCTTTATTATCAATGCGGACCCGGCACGAAAGTCCTGGTTTCCCATCGGGTGACACCGGCGTTTGTGATTCCAGAGTTGACTGCCGAAGTGACGCTTTGCAGCAATCAGCCCGGGACACGCCTGATGGCTCGAATCGTTCTGCCTCATTCTCCTCGCATGGACGAAAATAAACCGATTACAACGTACGTTTCTGGGCCCGATTATCAAGCAACGGGTCAATGGTCCAAGCTTGAATTCAAGGCCGGCGAACTATCGGATGCATTGCGAAAAAAACTGTGGCTGCTACGCCGCCAATATGGGTCGCAAGTCAACTTGCAAAACGCCTATATAGACCAAATCGTGTTGAACACATACAGCAATCCTGGCACAGTGGACGTTCAAATCGACGAACTCAAGCTGCATGGGATTGTCTCGGCAGAGCGAACAGATCAAGAAATCCAAATCCACGGCAGGATCGCGCAAACACCGCCTGGCTCGATCCAGGATCCAAACGTAATACCTGCCAATGCAACCCAGACCGAAGAGCGACAACCATCCCTCGTTACTCGTGATGGAACGGTATTGTTAGCTAACGACAAGCCTGTTTTTGTCAGGCTGATTCAACACAATGGCGAATCGTTTGCGTTTCTGAAATCACTCGGATTTAACACGGTCCAGTTACGTTCGACTGCCACACCACAGCAGTTACGTGAAGCCCGTCAACTGGGACTTTGGCTGGTGTGTCCTCCACCCAGTTCGATTGGGATTAACTCGATCCCGTTTGCCTACGACCAGGTGATGGCGTGGTCACTTGGCGAAAACAAGTCATTGCGGGATTTGCAGAACATCCAGGCGACGATTCGGGAAATTCGCGAGTCGGACCTGCGAACCGGGCGGCCTGTCGTTTGCAATGTTGAATCACACTGGGGCTTGTTGGGCCGTGAGATCGACATTCTTTCCCTGGGAATGGAACCGATTGGGACCAGTTTTATTGCCAGTGGATACAGCGACTGGATCGCGGACCGGGCCACATCGGCCGGAAGCAACACCGTCTGGGTCGATTTGCAGACGGAATACACCCCTCAAATGCAGCAGCAGGTAAAATCGATCTCGCCGGATCTACCCCCCACACCCATCGAGGCGCAGCAAGTCCAGTTTCTTGCCTACGAAGCACTGGCCGGGGGTGCGCGCGGCATCCGTTTTCTTTCTAGAAATCGTTTGGATAATGATGATCCGGCAACACGCCTCCGCACCTTGACCATTACGAATGTCCTCAATCAGCTCAATCAGCTTGCTCCCTGGGCCGCTGGAGGGGCCGTGCGAGGAGAACTCAAACTGGCAGATAACCAATTGGAGGTGACTGCGCTGGATACCAGTCGAAGCCGACTGTTGTTGGTTCAGCGACCCACGCATCGTGAACAATATTGGGCTGGCGACACGCCGATGACGACGGTCTCTTTCAGGGATAGCTCTGCAGCCTTCACCGACAGGGCCTATCAAATCACTCCTGCCGGATTGAATCCAGTCGCCCACGAGCGGGAGCCGAGTGGCACCCAAATCACAATAGAAAACTGTCCGTTCGCAACGGCGGTCGTGCTGACACAGGATCCGATGGTTGTCCGCCGACTCAACAGCGCATACGACAATCGTCCAGGCCAACCAACCCAGATGCAACAACACATCGAGCTGACTCGTCAATGGCTGGCGATCATGCTGCTGGTTGAAGGGCAAATGGGTGGCATTGGCCGCAGCTCACCCACGGCTAGTGGTGCACTTAACGAGGCAGTCAATGCCATGAGGCAGGCCAACCGATTGCAATTGGCAAGCAGTGATTCCATCGGGTTGAAGTACGTGACCAGGACCAATGAGCGGCT
>JABACA010000020.1 GCA_014237975.1 Mariniblastus sp.
CCCACGCGAGTTGCCAAGGAAACCATAGCCACCATCAAAAAACAAGCCGCTACCAAAACCCAGACGGCACGATAGCCCAGTTGCGCGCCTATTTTTGAACTGGTCAGGATGCTACCGGGACCGCACACGACCGCGGCGACAATCATGGCCGGTCCAATGGAACGAATAAACGACTTATGTTTGTTTGGATGAATTATGGGGTTCGCCCTGTTCTTTCTTGCTATGGTTCGTCAACGTTTTTTGCGGGGTGAATATTGAGTTCGGCCAGCTTCTGGTCAGCTTGGGTTTGGGCAGAATCGATGACTGCTTGGAGTAAAACCCGTTCACCATCGAGTCGTTTGCTTTCATCGGCGGCCTTCATAAACGCATAGATCTCGATCGTTTCGTCAGCTGCGACCGGAGGCTTGCCTGTCTGAAAAAACCTGGCAATTTCCGTAACCAGCGAAGCATATCCCTCGTTTCCTCCCGTAGATTCCTGACCCTCTGTACCAAAAACGGTGCCCCCGTACTTGTGGGGTCCGGTTCGTGTTCCGCGAAACGTCCCGATACGACCTTCCTGCCAAAGGCCTACAACGACGTCCGTTGTATCGGTACTAGTTCGTGAAACGGACTGGCAACCCGTTCCCATCACGGTAAATAGCTGTTCGACGCCGTGAATGCCGTACCAAAACAGGTCGGGATGCGTAGGCTCAATGGTTGCGGGGCTGTATGTCTCGCAACCTAACACTTCACCAACCAGTTTTCCCTGTCGGGCCAGCTGGGCAGGTTTGGAAAATCGCAGACTGGACGAGGAAAACACTGGCGTGCCCAGCCTGTTGGCAGCTTCAAAAATTGCGATGGCATCGACCAGTGAACCGGCAACGGGTTTGTCAATGAACGTTGGAATCCGGGCCTTCAATACCGGCAATACTTGCTGCAGGTGCGGTCGCCCGTCGTTGGTTTCCAACAGGACCGCATCGACAAGCTCAATCAGTTCGTCAATGGAATCAACAATCTCGACACCCATTTCTTGAATCTGTTGAGTGTATTTCGGAACCCGTGAAACGCTCGATTCGATATCGGGACTGCCCTTGGGAAAAGCGCATGTTACGCGACAACCGGAAAGCGGCGGTTTCGCGTCCGGGTCGTTCAGCAACTTGGTAAAAGCGATTGCATGCGACGTATCGAGGCCAATGATTCCGACTCGAATCGTCTTGCTGTGGTCGTCTTTATCCTGACTGCAGACGGAACGAGAATTCCCGGCCCAGGCGAAGCCCGTTAATAACACCAGGCAGAGTAGGTTTCTTGGGTCGAACATGGGTCAGCTCTTTCAGTCAAATTCGGGCAGAACGTAACCTTTACGGTATTCGTAATGCAGCAGATCATTGGCCTGTTTGTTATTAACAAATATCTCGGCTTCGGAATCCCAGGTTAGCCGCTGGCCGGTTGCTAATGAGATGTTGGCCATATGTGCGAACAGGGTCGATCGATGGCCTTCGATCAAAGGACAACGTGGCTGTTTTCGGCTTTTGACGCAGTCCAGAAAATCCCGCACGTGGTCAGCGGTGGCGTCGGCTGGTGTCGTAGCCACCTCGTGCGGTTCTGCCCGCGGACCCTTCTTTTGAAATTGTCCCGGCTTTTCCGGCAGCACTCGAAAACCGGAAGAGGACCCGTGGACAGTGCCCATGGTTCCCCGCAACTCCAGTTCACCCCAATCCAGCATCGATGTGCTGCTGGCTTCGTACTGCCCGAACACCAACAGTGAACCTCCCGGCAATTCGAAGATCGCTTCCGCTGTGTCGGGAATGGTTCGATCGTCGTCAATTGCGTAATTGCCGCCGATACAAACGGCGGACCGGGGAGCAGCCTCACCCAGAATCCAACGAATGACGTCAAAGTAATGAACGCCCCAGTTACCCATTTGCGACGAGTAATTTTGCCACCAGCGGAATTTGTACGGCGCAATGTTGTCCTGGTACGGTTGCACCTGGCGCGGCCCCAGCCAACGATCCCAATTCAACCCTGCCGGTGGTGAGGCCGGTTGCCGACGACCCATTCCATCCGGAAACATGTTGTTCAACCGATAGGCGCGCGAAACGGTGATCTGGCCAGCGCCATCGTCCTGAATGAATTCACGGAGCCGTTGATAGCTGTCCATGGAACGTCGCTGCAGGCCGACTTGAACAACCCTACCGAATTTTTCTGCAGCCTTAACCATTCGTTGTCCTTCGACAATCGTCGCAGCAAGCGGTTTTTCAACGTACACATCTTTGCCTGCCGAGACTGCGTTGATTGTTTGCAACGCATGCCAGTGATCGGGTGTCGCGACAACAATCGCATCGATGTCGGCGCGATCAAGCAAGTTACGATACTCATTGGTTACGTAAAGATGACTGCCCTGTTCTTTTTGGAAACGATCGAGGTATGGTTGAAACACGTCTGCAGCGGCAACAATTTTGCAATCGTCATGTTGCGAGAAAGCATTGAGCAGTTGCTGTCCACGATTGCCGACCCCTACAAAACCTACGCCAATGGTCTCATTCCGATCGATGTTGGCAGACTCGACCCGGGAATGGATACCGGTCGCAACGATGCCGGCCGCTGCAACACCCGCCTTGGTAAACTGTCTTCGGTCAAGTTGGTTAGACATGTGCTTCCTTTATCGCCCGATCCAAGCTCATTGGACATTGTCCATGTATGCCGCAACTGGCTGGCAGACACGATCCACTCAAGCCTTCAATGTATCTATTCATCATCGATAATAGCGTGTGCGTTATCTCGAAAGATTTTTTGTTGTACATCAACCGGCAATTTTAATTCATCGAATAATTCAAATTGATTGACGGCCTGTTTATCAGCCAGGTAGTCGGTACCGAACATGATTTTGTCAGCATTGCGAATCATGAACTCCCGCCCGAAATCCAGGTCTCGGCGGATCGCATTGTGACCGCTTCCTGCGGATAGATCGGCATAGAGATTTGGATAATCGCCCAACAAACGATCAAGCGCACCATTTTTCGCGACTTGACCCCGGGGGTATCCGCCCAAATCCCTTTGGGTGGCTGCGCCACAGATGGAGGCCCACCATCCGGGACCATGGCCTATCAGAGTAGTCTCGGGAGCAGCCTTTAGCAGTCGTTCCAACCCTGGCAATCCGGGCACATCTTTGTTTCGGTCGTTGTCCAGATGAAACAGTACTGGCAACCCAGTTTCCCCGCAGGCCTTTAACAACTCGATGTTCCTCGGGTCGTCAATGGCGCCGCCCCATTTGTGTTCACCGAATCCCCGCGCGCCCGCATTCTTGTAACGTCCAAGTAGATCAACGAAATGTTTAAAGCCACCAAACACATCCGTTCGCGGATCAACGACACAAAAAGGAATCAGTCGATCTCGAAAGGGCCTGGTTTCCTCCAGAACAAATTCCGTCGTAATGGGGTAATACCAGGCTTCCGGAGAGATTAACGGCAGGACCCATGCTTGCCCTATATCGTGAACGTCCATCCATCGAAGCAGATTTCGGGCGGTTAGCTCGCCACGTTCATTCCACGGCTGCGTTATGTGCACGTGTACATCAACGAACTTCCGGTCTGCCCGTGTTGGCTGGGCACCGAGTTCATTCGTCTGGTCCTCTCGTTCGGAGTAAGCGGAGGCACCGTTTGGATCATGGCTTGTGGGATCAGAAGCCTTTCGAAGCTTTGCCGAATTCAACGGGACGCCGGCCGCAAATCCCGAATACGCGACCGCCTTGGATAGGAACTTTCTTCGGTTTGGTTTCATGAATGCCACTTTGTTTGAAGTCAACTTTACTTAACCATGCATGGGCATCTGCCTCAACGTTCCGATTTCTTGGATAATGTAACAACCATTCTGGTCAGCTCCCTTGATTTAGCAAGTACTGAATCAAATCTGCCATTGCCTGCGGATCGATATCCTGTTCCAGGTTTTCCGGCATCAGAGACAAGGTCGTGCTCTTCATTTCATCAATATCGTCTCGCAAAATAGCTTCTGTCTTGCCTTGTGAGTCTTGCAGTACAATCGTCGTCGCGGTTTCACTTGAAATAACGCCCAACAGGGTCCGCCCGTCCATTAGCAACACCTGATACGATAAATATCGCGGATCGACTTCTCGATTTGGGTCTAGGATATTCGTGACCATCGCCGCAATGCCGCGATTGGCAAACGCTGCCAGGTTGGGACCGATTTGGTTTCCGTAATTGTCCAGGCGATGACAGCTCGCGCAGCTTTTTCGAAACAACTCTTTGCCCCGGCTGGCGTCTCCTTCAAGGATGTTCAGCTGCTCTACATAATGATCCGTCAATCGAGCCCCAGTAACCGCGCCGCGATCAAACAATCTCTTAGCGGTGGCCTGTAGGGTTGGCACTTCGTGACGCATGAGACGTTGCCGCGTAGCCGCGTCAACAAACACCGGGCTTAATTTCTTTTGTTCGATCGACGCCAGCAGCAGCTTGGTCCAATGATTACGGCTCACTAGAACTTGCAGGATTCGGGCACGCAACTCCGGATTCAAACCGTCGATCTGGTTCATCAAAATGGTCCCGATTTCGTCCGAGCCCGATTGACTCGCCAGCGAGATTGCCGCCTGTTTGATGGCGGGAGGTTCGCTGGTTTCCAGCAGCAGCTCCAGGAGCTCGGTTCCGACTGCGGGCAAGTCCAGGGACAAAACATTGATTGCCATCACGCGATGACGAATCATGTTTGAACGGTTGCTTGCTACGGACCGAGCTTTGGCTACCGCCCGCGCCTTGATAGACGGAAAATCCAGGTCCGATTTTTTCAGCTCGCTATTCAGAGACTGCAGGCTGGAATTCGGCATCTTCACGAAATTCGCAACCAATTCACCCAGCAAAAGTTCATTTTCTGTCGGCCACTGTTCTAGAATTCTGGCAATCGAATTCAAATCGCCTTCATCGGGAAGCCGGGCAATCTGTGACGCCAATGCCAAAATGAGGGAACGGCAGTTTTTCAGTGTCTCGGGGTGCCGGGCAACTCGTTTAACCAGACATTCCAAAGTCGATCCACGGTTTCGGTGCGCCGAATTTGCCAAAGCGGTTTGCATCCACGAGTTATTGCCATCGCTGATCGCCAGGTCGGCAATCGCATCGCAACTTTCCGAATCCAATTCACCGAGCGTCAACGCGATTTGAAACCGAACCTGGACATCCTCGTCAGTCGTCATGTTGCGGATCTGTTTTTCGAGTTCTTGATCAAGTTGTTTTTCTGCCAAGCGTAACGCATGAATGCGGACTTGCGGATGCGGATCACCCATGAGGACGATCAATTCTCCTGACTGGATGTGGTCCAGTTGCGCGAGCAAATACATCGAACGAATTCGCGTTTCAGGCCGTGCAGATCTTAACGCCGAATTCTTTTGGTCTCGTATCAATTGGATAATCGATGCCAATTCGTGTTTCGGCCAGGACCTTTCGGATAACAATCGCGAGGCCGTTTGTCGATGCCAGCCGTTTTTGTGCCCGAGCATATGGACCAGCTGTTCGGGTGTTGCCTTGCCCGGCAACAGTCGACGCTCCGTAACGTGGTTGGCTGGAACGATGCGATACAGTCTTCCACGGTTGTTTCCGCTGTTTAAATCGAGGTGTTTTTTTATGATCGGCGGCAGGCTGGCAGGATGTTCGATCGTTTCACGATACATATCAAGCACGAACAACGATCCGTCCGGCGCGTTCGCCAACTGCACTGGCCGAAACCAGTTGTCAGAAGTTCGCAAGAATTCGGTATCGGACTCTGTGCGAATGGCCACCCGTTGAATCCCCTCCCCGACCAATTGCTTGCGGTGCACGAGGTTGCTCCCAACGTCGCCGACGAAGATGTTTCCAGTAAAGAGGGTTGGCAACAGGTCACCGTCATAGCAGGTGATGCCCGTGGCACTGGTAAAATAACCAGCTGCTCGACCGCCACCTTCGATGGGGCCCGTTACGAGTCCCTGGACGCGCAGCCGCGTACGCACTTTTCTCCAGGGCTCAACCGGGCTTACCCGAAACACTTCAGCCGCCGGACCATCAGCAGCAATGTTGACACTCGAGCTGCCGATTGGTTGGCGCTTATTGCGTGCCGTGTAATTCTCTTCGAGAATGACTTGTTGACAATGATTGCTGTTTGAACAAATAAAACGAGTTCCAAAGCGGTCAAATGTCATTCCAAACTGACTGCCGCCCGAGATTGGAACCAGCCTCAAGTCCGTGGGGTCGATTGCGAAGTCACGGCCGCCGACATCAATGGGCGGTTGGACGCCCAGTGAAATGTTTGCCGGCAGTGTTCCCTCGGGAATTTCGGTTCGCAGAATACGGCCAGCCATTCCCCCACTGGAACCGTAAATCCGATTATCGATCCCCCACTGAAAGTTGTTCGGCAATCGTTGAACGTTGGATGTCCCAAAACCAGTCAATAGAATTTGGCGTACGTCGGCCGTCCCATCGTCATCCAGATCTCGGAGATAAATGATGTCAGGAGCATCGCCAACCAGAATGCCGCCATATGCGCAGACGACTGCCGTTGGCCAGCGGAAATTGCTGGCAAAGACGGTTGCCCGGTCGAATTGACCATCGTGATCGGAATCTTCCAGAACTTTAACCTGACCCAGTAACTGGTCTGCCCCCTCGCTGTATCCTCGCATCTCCACAACGTAGGCCCGGCCGAACTCATCGAACGTCATCGCCACGGGATCACTGATCATTGGCTCGCACGCAACCAATTCAATCTTCAATTCGTCTGCAATCTCGAATTGCCGAAGCGCACTTTGAGGATCGAGTGGAGCAATTCGCTGAAGTTGATCGGTATAATCACGGTTTAAGGAATCTTGCCCGACAGCCAGTTGTGCAAAGCAGGCGTATAAAAAAAAGCATACGGCAAACTGCCTGGTTGTTTGGTTCTCGATCATCTCTTCGATTTCCATCAACTTTCACGGACTTGAGGCGTGTCTATTGAATCGCGATCAGCTTTCCAGAGCGCAGTTTCATTAAGGGTCCCTCTTTTTTCTTACTGCGAATCCGTACGACATGGACACCGACAGGCAGCTCGAACTGTCCGACTTGCTTCGATTCAAATTTGTCCCAGCTGATCGTTGACTCGACTTCGTGCGTTAACGGCGGATTGTTTTGGCCGACGATGACTTCGAAGCTACCGCCCGCATCCTCCTTGGCACACGAAATCTCCAATTCCAGGGTGAATTGTCCTGCTTGTTTGACGTCCACGATCCACTGTGCTTCGTCCCCCATGGAACGCCAATAACCGAGCGAGTCACGGGCCGCCTCGTACCGCAGTTGCCGCCCGCTGACGATCGCCTCACTCGCCCGCATGACAAAATGGTTGTCCGCATTGGCAACATGCTGTTTATGCTTGCCGGCACCCGTTTCCATCAGGTTGCGCAAGTGACCGTAGTACGCTGTGTAAACATCTCGTGGTTTGCATTTCTGCTTTTTGCAAACCGACGCCGCCATGCCGACGATTTCGCCCATGCTGCCGGTTGTTTTCATGACACGAACTGCCCCGAGGGCTTCGTGTGTGACACTGATATCCCGTCCCGCCATAAACAGGTTGTCGATGTTTCGGCTGTAAAGACAGCGATATGGGACCCAGTAAGGACCCTTGTAGGTGTATCCTTTGCCATGCGTAAAGTCCGCGATGAACTCGTCGCCTTCGTGTCCTTTTTTATATTTCTCAGCCGGGAAATGCGTATCGATTCCCCAGGTGCAAGGAAAGCATCCATCTGTGAATTTTTTGTCATCGCGCAAGTCTTCGGCGGTGAGAATGACGTCGCCAAGCAGTCTTCGTGATTCGCGTTTACCGGCGATATAGGCGACCCAATTCAATCGATGGGCAGGGTGTCTTTTTTCCACATTCTTGATGACGTCCCAGGCGCCATACATCGCGCGGAAGTTTTGATCCCGCACGCGTTCCATATCCTTGATCGGGTCGCGGTCAAAACCACTTTCCCAAAACCAGTTACCCAAGCTGATTGGTTTATTATCCGCATCCGGTTTGGGTGCCTTGTCACCATCGGTTCGACCCGGAAATGGCTTGTCCGTCAAATCAACCGCCCACGGGCAGCGTGGAAACGATGCGTTTTCACAGGCGGTCTGCATTTCCGAAGAGAGTGGATCTTCATCTTCGCACAGGCACTTGATATTCCAAAGATTACTCGCCCCCATATGTTTTTTGTCGGTCTGGTCAAAGTCGGCACCGGCAAGGTAACCGAGAGCGCCATCGCCTGTGCTGTCGAGGAACAGATGGCCGCGAACCTTTGTTTGAACCGCACTGCGAACATGTTGGCAAACGACCCATTGGATCGATCCTTTGTCGGCATAGGCTTTGTTCATTCGCTGCTCCAGGAACAGCGTGATATTCGGTTCGGATTTCGCAACACGTAATTTTCGATCGTCGTCGAAGACATCTGCGTTTTGGGCGTTCTTCGAGTCTTTCCGCCTTTTGGGAACCAGCTCCATAACAACATCGCCCACCCGAGGATAGGGCAATTGATTGACATGCCCTTCTGGCCAAACCCGAACTTCGGAACTGGAATTGCCGCCCAGGACGGGACGATCCTGAATCAAGGCGACCGTGAGCCCTTGCCTTGCCGCGGTGACTGCCGCAGCTGTGCCTGCCATGCCGCCGCCCACAACGACCAGATCAAATGTTTTTGTTTCCGTTGGCACGGCCGCCAAGCCGAGTGCCTTGCGGCGGAACTGTGCAAGTTCCTCGGGTTCGTTGGGAGGCGTCCAATCCTTCTCATTTGAAAAAAGGATCGCGTCACAGCGGCCTTCGAATCCAGTCAAGTCGTGAAGCGCTAACTCTGCCTTTTGATCGACGGTGACTTCGCCTCCAGGTTGCCAGTGCCATGGGTCACCCTCGGTTCCAAACGTCGTTTTCAACGGTTTTCCATCGACAATCAACTGGAATTTGCCTGGAGCGCCGGGAACTTTCCAGGGAGCAACCCAGTCCCGGGTCCGCACCCACACTCGATAGCTGCCCGGTTTTGGGAAAGTGATCGTCGTCTTCGCATCCTTAACGGGGATGCCCATTCCATGAGCCAGCATAAAGGGCGAGCCCATCAGGTCCATGAACTGCTGATCCAGCACCCAGCCACCATGCTGTTCAAACTGCTCGGCCTCGACCAACACGGTGTCTGCTTTTAAAGAAAGTGGCGCAATACAAAAAGCGATTGCCAGAAAAAGGCAATGGCTTGCGTTTGGTCGTGGTTTCATAGTTGCTCAACCTTCAAAATAATATTCATATTCAAAAGTGCTTTCGTTCCATTCTAGCAAAATAATGAGAGCCGGATCAGTTTAACGACATTCGTTTTTCCCTTCTTCGCCTTTATGGCAGAGAAACGTTTTTTTCTTGTAACACCAACACAGAACTCCCGCTTTGGGTTGCATGAGACATTCCCTTGAGCAATTGTACGGAGCAAAAAAATGAACAAATATCGACATTTACTGTTTTTTGTTATCTCGTCGTTAACGGTCTATTCGGCGTTAATGCAGGCTGGGCTGTCCATCAAGGCTGAACCTGTACAACCGCAGCTGGAGAGGTCATTTGTGCTGCTGCCGCAGACGGCGCCGGAGATACGTTTTGCATTTTCCTGTGAGGATGACTTGGAAATCTCAGGCCGATTGATTGCGGAGCATGTTGAAGATGCAGGAACAGCCAACGTTGAGCTCGTTAGGGTGAAAATGGTTACCAAACGTCCCCTCAATATCATCACGTTCTCAAGCCTGGCGGAAGACTGGTCACCCGGGCTATACCGATTGGAAATTATCCACCAAAACAAAGTCATCCACATCGAGTCTTACTTGATCGAGGAAGTGAACAACGATTTTTAGAATGATGCTAATGCGTGATCGGTTGATGATTCAAGAAACCCGAGTGCGATTCGTAAAAAAATCCAACCAGGGAGAGGTTGAAATATAGGCCTGAGCCTCTTCAGGCCCAGCGGTATTATTTATCATCATTCAACATGCAACGTCCATCACAAACGTCACCTTGATATATGTTGCCATCATCTAAACGCAAGACGCCAACATTGCACTCCTCCCGGCCTAAGGGGGGGGAATGGCGAAAAAACCGTGCGGATGCCCTGAATAACGAAAAGCAGAAAGAGAAAGAGAACGAGGGCGAGAATTATTTTGTACTGCCTGGGTGTAATTTTCATCAGCTCAACTCCTTGGTCACGTTCTGCTTCTTTCGTGGTTTGCCAAACCGCTTGGTGTCCTATGTGGGTTTTAAATTGAAAAAGATAACTAAACCCAATGAAAAACAAGTATCCCAGCACCCCGAGCCGACTCCCAACGCAACTTTTTTGATTTCGATAAAAGCAACGCTGAATTACATCCCCGTGGTGAAAACGTCTTCTCCACCAGGCCAACGGCAGCAAAGCAATTAAGTAAATGGGCCACGATAAACTCGGAAAACCGGGCGGATTGATGCCGTAATTCGTTGTTTCTAAATGATTTATGCCAATTTGATTTGTGGAATTTATTCTAGAAGCTGAAAATAAAGCAATCCCGTTCTGCATCTAATAATTTAGCGAATCGCTCTATTAAAAGAGTAAGATGGCGCGACAACAATATTGCTGAAAGAATCAACAATGCTCAATCGTCGAAAAATGCTCCAAGGAGTAGGCGCCGCATTTGGCGCATCTTTCGCTTCCCGCCCGCTGCTGGGGTCGCCTTTTTCCAACAATTCGACGCCCAAGCGAATTATTTTCTTCATGCAGAACCAGGGATTCGATCCTAGAACCTGTGTTCCCGATGGAGTGCGAAGCAGCCGATCACTGGCAAAATTGAAGCTTCCTGAGCCCATTAGTGCGCTTGAGCCCTTCAAGGATCGATTGCAAATAATTAACGGACTGCACGGTCGCCATACCAGCCCATCCCATAGTGCATTTTTTGGCGCACTTGGTGGCTATCGAGGTAGTGACGGTGTCCCTCCGAGCGCTGCCACCATTGATTATCACCTCAGTAACGTTTTGCCGCAGACGCTGCTGCCGCATCTTTGCATCGGGATGGACTCCATCGAAAACATGAAGACCAAGCCAACGATCGCTACGCTTTCCGCCAGCGGCGCGGGGCAACCGATCTTCATGCATTCGAATCCGAATCATCTCTATCAAATGTTGTACGGCGGTATCTCCAAAGGTGACATTCGACTTCAACACGAAGCGCGGTCCAATTTGCTAAATCAAATTGAAAACTTTGCCGCTTCAAAAGGACGATCGCTTCCGCCGACCGAGCAGAATCGTTACGGGCAATTCGTGCAGGGATTTAAGGATGTCAATGGCCTTCGTGATCGCCTTGACACGGTGTCCGATCACTTGCGTAAATTTGCGCCAAAGGTTGATGAGCGATACACCACGCCAGAATTTGAAACCGACTGGCACGATTGCTTGCTCGACCTTGGAATTTCGGCCCTGACTTCCGGTATCACCAATACATTAACCATCGGGTCGGGACGCGGCGAGATTTTTGGAGCCTGGAAGGGACTAGGCATCGAACAACAAGGACACAATCTGGGGCACATGGATCAGCCTGACAACCCGATCTGGATCAAGATTCGCCAGTACAACTGTCGCATGTTGGTACGGATTATGGAAAAACTGGAATCCGTACCCGAAGGCAGTGGCACGATGATGGATCACACCTTGATCGTTTACACCAGCAACAATGCGGACAAGCAGCACACCAACGGAGCAAATTGGCCGGTTATGTTGCTGGGTAACTTCGATGGTGCATTCAAAACAGGATGCTTCACACAGCTGAATGGCAAGCGACCCATCAACGCTTTGTACACAACGCTTCTTCGCGCCGCTGGGAAGAACGTTGATCGATTCAACATGAATGACAAGTTGGCCAAAAAGTTTGACTCCGGTTCAGGCCCGCTTAAGCAACTGCTGGTATAAGCGATCACTTCTCTTGGTATTCGCCCTCTCAGCCGGTGCTCAAATGAGACGGCTGTTTGAATAGAATCATTTTGGGAAGCTGCGAGTGGCTACAAACGACCTGTTCCACCGAGGGCAAGCTGTTTCAGGTTGACCTTCACATCGATGGCAGCCTTACTTGAATTAATGCGGCAAAAACGAAAAAAGCTCTATGAAAACTCAATTCTCGATCTGGATTGCACCTCGATTACTGCTTGCATTGGTCACGCTCTCTAGTTGGCAGTTGTCTTTTGCCGTTGGTGACGATTACACCCCCGGGCAAAAAGTCAACAAAGACTATGACGGCTTTGCAAAGAGGTTTCTCGCCAGCCATTGCGGAGATTGTCATAGTGGGCCAGATCACGAGGGTAGTCTGTCGATTGGCGAGCTTGGCCCTGTCGACGAGGTCAATGCGGCGGCATGGAGAAGCATTTGGGCACAGGTCACGTTGAAGGAGATGCCACCCAAAGATATGGATCAGCCAGAGGTCGTTCAGCGGCTTGAGTTTTCGGACTGGATCGTGGGTGAATTGACACGTGTGATGCGGGACAAAGGAGGATTTCATGCCGCGCTGGATCCAGACAAAGGCAACTTTGTTGATCATGAGCTACTCTTTGGATCGCTTCCCGACGGCATCAAGTTGGTGCCAACTTCGTCACCTGCACGGCTTTGGCGTGTGACGCCCCAAGAACACATCACCCGCTTAAACGAATTGATCAACAAGGAACCGGAATTCAATCCTTCGAAGCCCGGCCTTCGCACTCATGGCGACGTTGTTCCTACCAATCACGGCGGTGAACTCAAGCTCTATTTTGGCACCGATCGCATCATCGCCTGGCAAGGCGGGACCGTGGCCTATGCGACAGCCGTCAAAAGTTTGCCGGCCGTCCTTTCGTCAACGCGACATCACGGGCTAGAAAACTATCCGAACTTCTCCTCGGTCAACAGTGCCGAAGCGACACAGATTATGAGTGCTGCCGACGACATCATCCGTTATATGGCCTATGGTCCGCTCAGCATTGCAGAGCCGTACCAGATCTCAGACGATCGTAAAACCATCGCGAGTATCGCGGCCAAGTCGCAAGGCGACATTCGTGGCCTGCCGATCAGCCTCATCTACAGCACCAAGGTCGCGCGTCCTCTGACGCCGGTTTACGATCTTATGAAAGAGGAAGAAGTCACTGACGAGAGGCTACGGGCTGCAGTCGATTACCTGTTTGAATCGTTAACTTTTCGGCCACCAGTCCAGAGCGAGTCGGATCAATATTTGTCGATCACAAAGCAGTCCATTGAGAAACTTGGCAAGGAAGACGGTATTGCTCTTGGTCTTTCGTCCATATTCCTTGATCGCGATGCGCTCTTCCGACCTGAATTGGTCGAAAGCGGTAAACCGGATCGTCACGGGCGCGTCAGGATGCTGGACTGGGAATTGGGCTTGGCGGTCAATCATGCGCTGCGTTACATCAAGCCGGATGCGCAGCTTCGGAATGCGATTGTCGAGGGGCGGATGCGTACCAAAACTGATGTCAAACGCGAAGTAGAGCGAATGTTGGCCGATGACAGGATTCGCAAGCCCCGCGTTTTGCGATTCTTCCGAGACTATTTTGACTACGATCTCGGCGGATACATCTGCAAAGACGATCAGGCACTTGCCGCGACGGGTGCGCCGACAACAGGTGTCTCTCACTATCGAGCGATGTTTGACGCCGCGGCGGGCACGGATCGACTAATAGAGTTGATTCTGCAGGAAGACAAAGATGTGTTGAAGCAGTTATTGACGACCGACAAAGTCGTAGCCACCAAGAACGATAATACGTATTTCGGCACACATCGCACAAAGAAAGAAACGCAGGATGCAATAGCGGCCGCAAAGAAGGCAAAAAAAGAAGCAGCAAAGGAAGAACATGCCGCGCTCGAGAAGGCAGAAAAGGAACTAGCTGAACTCGAGGAGTGGTTGAAAGCCAACCCCGACGAGAGTCGGGCGAAGAGGGAAGGACTCACGGCGAGTAGGAAGGCCGTCATTATAGCAAAGCAGAAAGTGAAGCAGGCAACAATCAAAAAGAATCGCAATAATGTCAATCACAGCGTTACACAGGTCAATCTAAACGGCGAGAAGATCTACGCTCGCGTCAGTCGTCGTAGCTTTGGCAACGGGACGATGAAACCGGAACGATTCCTGGCAAAGGCACCGGAAGGCCAACGCCTGGGCATTCTAACTCATCCCAGCTGGCTTGTTTCACATTCCGATGCCATGGACAACCACGCTATTCATCGCGGAAAGTGGATCCGAGAGCGGCTGCTCGGCGGCGGTATTCCCGATGTGCCGATTACTGTCGATGCGATGCTGCCAGATGAACCTCACAATACGTTGCGCGAACGCATGCGGGTCACGACGGAGAGCAATTGCTGGACTTGTCACCAGAAAATGGATCCGCTTGGGCTACCGTTTGAAATGTACAATCATGCAGGAATCTACAGAACGACCGAACTCGACAAACCTGTCGACACCACTGGCGAGATTGCTAATTCGGGTGATCCTGAGTTGGACGGAAAAGTCGCTGACGCCATTGAGATGATCCGAAAGTTGGCCGAAAGCGAACGAGCCGAACAGGTCTTCGTTCGTCACGCCTTCCGATTCTGGATGGGTCGCAACGAAACGCTTAACGACGCGCCGGTTCTCCAGAACGCCCATCGTGCTTACAAGGAGAGCGGGGGTAGCATGAAGGCGTTGATCGTTTCGCTACTCACTTCCGACTCGTTTCTCTACCGCACCAGAAGTGATTCCCCGTCTGCTGTTGAGAAATAAGAATATCGCGGTTGGACAGGGGATTCGTGGGAATCGCGATCCGGAATTGAAATTCTGCGCAAAACTCGAATCGATTTTGGCGTCGGCGAAGTAACCGCGACGACCTGCTGGCCGAAAAAGCACCCCGAGCAGGATTCGAACCTGCGACCTATTGATTAGAAGTCAATTGCTCTATCCAGCTGAGCTATCGGGGCAATTCAATGGTGCCAGTCGATCAAGAGCTGTGAGGCTGTCTAGCCGACCGTATTGCATTCTAACACAAAACGCTCAATTGGTGCATCGGCCAGCTCACCGTTGGTCTCCATAAACGAGTCGCACAATGGCAATCAGTTTTTGAATTTGTTGAGATATCAGCAACACAAAAGGGATGCCGATCAGGCCGGTCAGGCTGATCACTCCCAGCGCAAATTTGTTTTCCGCGCCGCAAAATATCACCAGCAATGCCATGGCCAGCCAGGGAATGCTGATGGCGATTACCTGGTAAAAAGGAATCAGTGTGCTGATGAAACTCAGGCGTTTCCGAGTGGTGTCAATGATTTCCGGGGAGTGAGATTCTTGCAATAGCGTCGGCAACCAACAACGCATGATCAGGTAGGTAATGGGAAAAAACGTGAACGACATAATGGCCAGCCCGGCGAACGTATGTGAAAACACAAAGTCGATCCAACCCTGCCGCGCGATGGAAAAACCAGCCACCGTCATGACAATCGGAAAAAGGAAACCCGACACGATCCACTCGATAGCGCAGATGATCGCCAGGACGTGACCTGAGGATATCAGGCTACCAATTCCCTGTTGAACTTCACCGATTGACAATGTGGTGCTTCGGCCGCGGAGTTGGGCAGCCCTTTTTGCCAAGGCTTGCCAGGCCTTGCGTGCCAGAAACAGGAACAGCACAGTGGCGAGGGGAAACGCGGTCAAGTTGATAACCCACTGTGTTTGCCAGAACATCTCAGTGGCCGAGTCACCCGGCGGCAGCGACTGGAGCAGGTTGAATCGTCGTATAAAAAAAACGCCCAGGATGTTGACGAAGGTAGCGACGAACCAACAACCAAAAATAAAATGACGGCTGACCCAATGGCTCCAGTGTCCTGGCGGGGCGTACAGCAAGTGCTCTGCCCGCGGGTTGAGGGCGATTTTTAACCGTGTGGATAACTCATCAGCTGTCGGGAAACGCTGGTTGGGGACAGACTGCAGACATGTCCGGATCGTTGAATGGATCAACCCGGGAGTCGTCTTGTCGGACGCGTCCTCAGTGTCCGAAAAATCAACTAGCTGTTCACGCCGGTCGGTCAGCTGCTGCAATTGTTCCGCCCAAGCCAGGCTGCCATCGGACGATGGATAAGGATTGCGACCCATCAACATTTCATACATGACGATCCCTAGCGAAAAGAGGTCGCACCGGTGATCCAGTTGGCCAGGTGTTGTTTCATCAAGTGGATTGAAGGCTCTTAATTGCTCGGGAGACATGTAGGCCAGGCTGCCACCAAATTGCGATTGGGAATTGGCGCCATCCAAATTCTCGCAAAAGCTGATATTGAAATCCGCCAGCTTCGGCAGGTAGTCCGCACCGATCAACACATTGGCAGGCTTGACATCACGGTGCAGGACTTTTCGACTGCGGGCATACTCCAATGCGTCAGCCAGTTGGTGCCCGACAAAGCAAACCGTTTGTTCCCAATCAAGATTCAGCAGCTTGGCCCTGACGGGCGAGTGGTGGCGGGGAGATTCACCCCGCGCCACAACGGCACGGTCCACCGCCGCTACATAGGATCGACCGCTCCATTGGTCGCGAGGTATTTCAGCGGTCGAACCGATTAAGTCCAACAGCGTCCCTCCGGCAATATACTCCATGTACAACAGGTGGACGTCTTGTTGCTTGGCCGGGCGTTGATCGTAAACGCGTACGATGTTGGGGTGGTCCATTTGCGCCAGCGTTTGTGGTTCACTTCCCAAATTCCGAGAAACTTTCAAGGCAACCAACCGCTGCATGGATGTTTGCCGGGCAAGAAACACCGTGGCAAAAGCTCCGCGGCCAAGGTTGGCCAGCAACTCAAAGTCGTCGATGATTTCGCCGGCAGAAAGTTCACGCTTTGCAAAATGGGCCTTAGACTGGGGCACGATTGTGGATGGCGCAAAGGTTGGTTGCGTTGATCCCGCCATGGAATCATTCTGAATCGTAGCGTAGTCCAATCCCTTGAGTAACGGATATACCTCGTAGTAGTCAGAGAAGGTAACGGACTCGCCGGATTGATTACGACACCGGATTTCGATCAGGACCAGTTGAGCAAGAACTTCAAGCACGGGCTGAGCCGACTGTTGGTCAAGGAACTGTTTCAAGCTGGAAACCTGACCACTTAGCAAGGCTGCAGAAAATGCGTCTGTGACAAAAGCATCCGGTTCAACCGGGTCCTGGGGCTGGGTTGACGGTGGATCGTTCGGCTTTTCGGAATCCATACAGTTCATGCTAAGCGACCCAGGAAAACAGAGTTCACTTGGGGAAAGACGCAACAGTCGGCGGCAAACAACCAGTTTAATGTACAGGGGAAAACACCGTCACTATACCAAAACGGTTGCATCCAAGCTGCCGAGCCATTGAATTTTGTGGCACGAGTGGCAAGCGACAGTCTACGGCCCATCATGAATAGCATGAGTTTGACATTGTAGAATGGGTGACATTCGTAAAGACGAGCGGCGCATGCGTTGCTTAAAAGGGAGCCAAATGGAACGATTCAGGGCCTTAAGTCGCGAGTGATCGCTGTTGGGCGCTGGTCGATTTGGCAAGTTTTTTGTTTTGTACACCAGCAGTATTCATTGGTTTGCGAACCTCACTTGTTTTGGAATGGATGCATAAAAACCAAGGGGCAACGAGTGATTCCCGTCAAGCGTCTTGCCAGTCTGCCCAAGCATGAACTGATGGATCAAGAGAGAGCCGATCGCCAGTTTGTTATTTGATTCAAGATTGGATAAACTAAGCCGACCATTACAACTATAAGGAATCTGGGATGATGTGTCCTTATCGTAGTCGTTTGTTTGTGGCTGGCATTCTCAGCTTTTTTTTATTCTTGCCGGGACTTACGGCAGATGACTGGCCGACGTGGCGGCACGATGCATCACGTTCAGCGGCTACCGACCAGGTCTTGCCGGACACGCTCCACCTGCAATGGTCGCGCCAGTTGCCACCGCCTAAAGCGGCTTGGCCCGAAGATCCACGATTGATGTTTGACGCGACGTACGAACCAATTGTCGTGGGTGACTTTCTCTACCTGGCCTCCGCTCAGACAAATGGTGTAACCGCCTATAACACCAGGACGGGCGAAGAGAGGTGGCGTTACTTTACAACTGGTCCCGTCCGCTTCGCCCCGGTTTACGACAGCGGAAAATTGTACTTTGGCTGTGATGGAGGCCAGCTTTATTGTGTTGACTCAACCACGGGAAAACCCAACTGGAAAATCGACGCGGCTGCCACAAGCCGTAAGGTGATTGGAAACGACCGGCTGATTTCGGTTTGGCCCATTCGTGGTGGACCCGTGATTCATGATCATAAACTGTACTTTACGGCAGGCGTTTGGCCCTTCGAAGGGAATTTCCTGTATACCGTAGACCTGAAAAGTGATGCTGTCCCTCCTGCATACGAATCGGTAACACTTGCACCCAAGTTGTTGCCGCAGGGATACCTGGCCGCCAATGAAACGAACCTGCTGATACCAGGTGGACGTGGAAAAGTCCGGCGAATGGATTTCGCATCCAAGCGAATCAGAAATATTAATTACGATTCGCGGGCCAAGACAGATTATCACGTCACCGCTTCATCCAAATGGATGTTCCACGGGGACAAGGTTGTTGACCTGGTCGCCAACAAGGAAATACCCTTTGAGTTATACAAACCAGTAACGCACGGCAGTATTTTATATGGTTCAATCAAGCACAAGGTCGTCGGCGGAATCGACATCGCCAAGCCAGTCGTGGCCGAGGGCAAAGATGCCAAGGGTGAGCCGATCCAGGTAAGTCGATTTGACGCCTATGCATTTACGCCGGATGTTGATGGGAAACCGGTCGATCCCGAAACGGCAATTCCGATCAGAATCGCCCTCAAGGCGGGCAACCGTCTGTTTGGATTCCAAGACAAAACCGTTTTCTCAACCGAATTGCCAGGCCCGCTAAGCAAGCCAGGAGTTGCTAAACCTGCCTGGTCGCGGACGATTGACGGGCATCCATCGTCCATGATTGCGGCTGATGACAGGCTGTTTGTAACCACGGCAGAGGGTCAGTTGTTCTGTTTCGGCGCCGAAAAGACCGCCCAATACCATTACCAGCGCCCCGCGAAAAAGATAACCGGCAACGATCGATCAACGTTCGTTGCCAGCTTGGTTCAGGCCGCCAAAACGAAAACGGGTTACTGTGTCGTGATGGGGCTGAACGACGGAAAAATGGTCGACGAACTCGTTTTACAGACTGACATGAGAATCCTCGTGTTGGACAAAGACCCCGCCCGTATCCAGGCACTGCGCAATCGATTAACGGATGCTGGCGTTTACGGTTCGCGAGTGGATGCATTTGTGGGTGACCCGCTCATCCAGTCACTTCCTCCCTATATTGCGAACCTGGTTGTATCGGAGGACTGGAGCCGCGCCGGTTTGGATCGAGGCAGAACGGTTGTCGAGGCAATTTATAAATCGTTGCGCCCCTATGGCGGTGTCGCCTGTTTTGAGTTGGGCCATATCGAGAACCAAGACTTGGAACAATGGGCATCAGCGCTTTCCAGGTCGAGCCTTCAGCAGGAGGGCCAACTTGCGGTTTTATCTCGCGTGGGAGCGCTGGAAGGGGCAGGAACCTGGTCGGACGAATATGGCTCGCCGGCAAACACACTGATGTCGAGCGAGAGTCGGGTCAAGGCGCCCCTTGGCGTATTGTGGTTTGGAGGTCCGGCTTCGGATCCCAGCCTGTTTTATGACCGACACCAATGGGCATCGAGTGCGATCATCGTATCGGGTCGCATGATTATTCAAGGACCGCAAAAGCTAACGGCTGTGGATGTCTACACGGGACGCATCCTTTGGCAGATACCCTTAAAAAAGGGGCTGAGCCCGGGTCGTCGCGCCGCCTGGGAATCGACCGGGTTCCATTTCCTGGCAACCGACGATCGTATCTACCTGGTCTATGAAAAGGCCTGCCAGGTTTTTGACGCTGCCAGTGGTGAGCGGATCGATGTGTTTAAACTGGAAGACCCGGATCATAGTTTCGGTCGAATACGAATCTGGGAGAACTGGCTGATCGTTCCTGCCTTTACCAAGCATCCAGAATTCGGGCCGGTCCCATCTCAACTCATTGCGATGGATCGATACGACGGTGAAACGGTCTGGAATCTAAAAACGGAATTGAGTTTCCCGTTTGTGGCGGTTGGCAAGGACAAGTTTTTTGTGTTTGAGGGATTGTTGCAGGATCTTTACACGAATCGGCAGCGCAAGGGAGTCGTGCCGGCCGCCGCTCCCGAGAAGTACCTGGCCGCCTATGACGTTCTCTCGGGAAAACGTTTATGGAGAAAACCGACGGATCGAATTGTTACGTGGCTGGCTTACTCCCAACCAAACGACGTGTTGATTGCTTCTGACAAAGCGGGTATCGAGGCTTGGCGCAGCAGTGGAGGAACCAAGCTGTGGAGCAAGCAATCAGATGGTGTTGGATTCCGTGGCCACCCGGAAAACCTGTGGGATAAAGTCATTATCTGGAACGACCGGATCATTGATCAACGTGGACCAGGTAAATCGTACAACATTATGACTGGTGAACCGATTGTGCAGTTGCATCCGCTGACGGGATCCGAGACCGACTGGGCTTTTACCAAGGTGGGCCACCATTGTAACTATGCCATTGCCAGTGAACATTTGATGACCTTTCGAGCCGACTCTGCGGCTTTTCTCGATTTGGATAACGGGGGTACCTCTCATCTGCAGGGTTTCCGGGCCGGATGTCGCAACAGCCTGATTCCAGCTGATGGCGTTTTAAATGCACCCAATTTTGCCAATGGTTGTATCTGTAGTTACTCTCTGTTCACCTCGTTGGCACTGGTGCATGTTCCCGAAGCGGAGCAATGGTCTTACAGCCCACTCAAAACCCCCGCGGATCCGATTACCCAGATAGGAATCAATTTTGGCGCGCCGGGTGACCGAAGTGATGGCAATGGAACGCTCTGGATGGACTATCCCAGCGTCGGAGGATCATCGCCAGACGTCCAAGTCAACGTTGAAGGGCCAAATCTGAAGTGGTTTCGAAACCATGCATCCAAGGTTGAATCGGGCGAGCTCCGCTGGGTTGGTTCGTCGGGTGTCGAGGGTCTTACGAAGTTGACGGTTAAATTAGACAAGGATGATTCGATCAATCGCAAATACAAGGTCCGCTTGTTTTTCATGGATCCGGGCCAAAATCAAATCGGCGACCGGCAGTTTGAAGTTTCACGCGACAATCAGGTTTTGTTGGATGTCGATGTTGTTAAAGAAACGGGTGGAAATTGGAGAAACCTGATTAAGGAGTTTGACTTGGAAAATGCCGGCGTTTTGGAGATTGATTTCAGCGCGTCTGCAGGTCGGCCGTTATTGAGTGGCGTTGAAATCGTCGAATATAAACCGGGCACCAACCGGATCGCGGATTAAACCGCCAGCGATTGCACTCTTCCTGTTTAGAATAGGACGAGCAACAGGGTCAACTCGAGCGGAGGGCTTGGAGATCTGCTTCGGCTGACTGGTTCTCAACAAGCGACCTCTGGAATGTAACTAACCACCAAACCGGTTTTATTGGAAATCCAACCTGATGAATTTGATATTGCACAATACTCACATCCTTGTTGCCGTCCACACTCGAGTGATGATTGTCTGGGCCATCCATCTTTGCCTGGTGCTTCCTCTGTTTGGTCAAGACAAGTCAACCCAGCCGGTCGATGAAGATCGGCCTAACATTCTTTGGCTGTCGACCGAAGACATTGGCCCCCAGCTGGGTTGCTACGGGGACCCGGTTGCGAAAACCCCGAACCTGGATGCGCTGGCTGGCCGCGGCATGTTGTTTGATGTTGCCTGGTCCAATTACCCCGTTTGTGCCCCGGCCCGAACCACCATCATTACCGGCATGTACGCAGCCGCTAACGGAGCCGGGCACATGCGATGTTCTCGCCCGTTGCCCGAGGGCGTTGCCATGTTCCCCCAGCTCCTGCAACAGGCAGGTTACATTTGTACCAACCAGAAAAAGGAAGACTACAACCATCCAAAACCGGGTAAAGTCTGGGACAAGACGAACAAGAAAGCCCCGTTCGGTAACCGTACGGGCAACGGAAAAGAATCCAGGAATCCCTTCTTCTCGGTGATTAACCACACGGGAACCCATGAAAGCAAAATACGCAATCGACCCCATCAGGCAGTGACGGATCCTCAAGCGGTTCAGCTGACCCAATACTGGCCGGACCGACCCGAAGTGCGTCAGGACTTGGCCCAGTATTACGATAACATTGCCAAGATGGATCAGTGGGTTGGCCAGCAAATCAAACAACTTGAGCAAGCGGGGCTGGCCGACGATACTATCATTGTTTTTTTTGGCGACCACGGATCGGGGATGCCACGTCATAAACGATACGCGGGTGACTCGGGGATGCGGGTTCCGATGATTGTTTACTTTCCGGACAAGTACAAACACCTGGCCCCGGCCGGATACGAGCCGGGTAAACATTCGACAGAGCTGGTTGGTTTTATTGACCTGGCTCCCACTACGCTGAGCTTGGCCGGCATTGAGCCACCCAAGTATATGCAGGGCCATGCGTTTGCCGGGGTTCATCGCCAACCGCCGGCCCATTTCCTGTACGGGTTTCGGGAGCGGATGGATGAACGGCCAGACCTCTCACGGTCGTTGCGGGACGAACGATTTCTATATGTCCGCAATTACATGCCCCATTTGCCAGCTGGCCAACACGTCAATTACCAAATGCAAACACCGACAACCCGGGTTTGGCGTGAAATGTACGACGCTGGCAAGCTCAATGATGTGCAACGCCAATTTTGGGAAGCTCGATCGGCGGAAGAATTCTACGACCTGGAAAAGGATCCAGAGGAAACGGTCAACTTGATCAACGACAAGGACTATCAACAGGAGATCAAACGATTCCGTGAAGCTCATCGACAGAAGACCATGGAAATCCGCGACCCGGGATTTATCCCTGAATCGATGCTTCACCAGATCGCCCACCAACCAGGAAATGTGGCCGGTTTCTGCGCCGACCCGCAGCGGTACCCACTCAAAAAGATTTTCGAGGTGGCCAGCCAGGCGGCGCAAACCAGCGACTCGGTCCCCCCGTCCCTGCTGTCCTGTGCCGATTCGGAAAATCCGATCCTGAGATATTGGCTGGCCATGGCTTTTTTAGTTCGCGGTCCTGATGCCTGTCGTGATCACTCAAAATTACTGAGACAACTGATGGAGGATCCCGACAAGAATGTGGCCATTACGGCCGCCGAAGCGATGGCTGTCCATGAAACGGGCGCTCGTCAGAGGCTGGCAGTCGATTTCCTGGTGGAACATTCCAACCTCGACCAGGCAGATTTTTATATTGCTGTCGCCGCCCTCAATGCGCTGGATCGGTTGCCGTCGGATGTCAACTTGCCATACGACAAGATCAGCCAGTTCCCCCGAAAAACAGATCAGGTTCAGCGGGGAGGGGACTACGTTCAGCGACTGATTGAAAAAGTTGCTAATCCATCCGGTGGCCGGTGATGGGGAAGCTGTTTGACTTGGTACATGGTCCCTCACCAGTGGGTCAGTTGAACCGATAGTTGGCAAATGGTTGTGCCGATATAATGGAACCATGCCTCCAACCCACGATCATGATCGAATCAAACTCACCCAACCTGTGCAATTTGTCAAAGGTGTTGGGCCTCAGCGCGCCGAGTTGTTAGGTAAATTGGATATCAAAACGGCGTCGGATTTACTTTTTTTCTTTCCTCGTCGTTACCAGGATTTTACACAGCAATGCAATATCGTTGACTTGCAATCCGAGGAACCAGTCAGCGTGGTAGGTGAAGTTTACGATGTGACCCAGTCCGCTCATGGGAATCGCCACATCCTGAATGTTGTCATTGAACAGCCTGACGGTGCACTGCTGCGGGGAGTCTGGTTCAACCAACGGTTCATGGTCAATAAGTTTGAGACGGGCCAGACCGTTCAGTTTCGTGGTAAAGCGGCCAAGCGAAGTAGCCGCTGGCAGATGACTCACCCCACGGTTATCTGGATCGATGATTCCCAATCGATTCCAACCGGTCAGTGGTTGCCGGTGTATTCGTTGACGGACGGGATCAACCAATACCAAATGCGCAAAATCGTGGCGGCTGCTGTCGAAGACTGCGCCGAATTGGTAGCGGAGTCATTTCCAGATTCCTTGCGGCAGGAATTAGAGGTATGCGACATTGAGTCCGCTATTAAGTGGATCCACCAGCCGCGTGATGAGCAACAATACGAGCAGGCTCGAAATCGATTGGTATTCCAGGAATTACTGGTTCTGCAACTGGCACTTGCCATCCGCCGCCATCGGGTCCAGGCCCGCTCGGTGGCCCCGCCATTGGAATTAAGTCCCAAGATTCGGGCTCGCATTATCGGCCGTTTGCCGTTTGAACTTTCAGAGTCCCAGCAACAGGTTTTCCAAGAGATTTCGGCCGACATGAACCGACCCTTTCCGATGAACCGGCTGTTGCACGGGGAAGTGGGCAGCGGCAAAACCATGGTGGCCATCTGTGCCATGATGTTAGCGGTTGCAGCCGGACATCAAGCCGCTTTAATGGCTCCAACGGAAATTCTTGCGCAACAGCATTTCCAAACCCTCAGTCGGCTTTTGCAAAACAGCCGAGTCAGTTTGGCCTTGTGTACGGGCAGCCAGAAAGTGTCGGAACGCCGGGCGACCCATCAGCGCGTGGCCCACGGCGAAATTGATATTGTGATTGGAACCACTGCCATCGTTCAGTCGTCACTCGATTTCAAACAACTGGGACTGGTGGTCATTGACGAACAGCACAAGTTTGGCGTGGAGCAACGGGCTCGTTTGAAACAGTCGGGTTTCGACCCTCACTATCTGGTCATGACGGCAACGCCAATTCCGCGATCCATCACGATGACTCTGTTTGGCGATCTGGATATTTCCGTGCTTCAGCGACACCAGGCGGCCGTCAACAAGACCAACACCTACCTGGGAACGGAGGATAGCCGGGAAAAATGGTGGCAGTTCTTTGCCGAAAAATTACGGCAGGGTCGGCAGGGATTCGTGGTGGCCCCCCTGGTTCGAGGTGCCGATGATACCGAAGTGAACAGCGCAGAGAAATTGTATGAATCGATGGTTCATGGTCCACTTGAGTCGTTTCGGGTCGGTTTGATCCACGGACAACAAACGTCCGAAGAAAAGCAGTCCACGATGGAAAAATTCACATCGGGTCAATTGCAGGTTTTGATTGCGACGGGTGTTATCGAAGTCGGCATTGATGTGCCCAACGCAACGGTCATGACCATTGAATCGGCTGAACGGTTTGGGCTTTCACAGCTTCACCAGCTACGAGGGCGGGTTGGCCGAGGCCAGCACCCGGGGTACGTTTGCGCGTTTGCGACCAGCCAGGACCCAACAGAGATTGATCGGTTGAATGCCTTTGCCGAAATTGATAACGGATTTGAACTGGCCCAGGCAGACCTGCGACTTCGCGGGCCAGGCAACCTGTTCAGTACCCAGCAGACCGGGTTTCCTCCTTTGATGATTGCCGATTTAATTCGAGACGAGGCCATTTTGCAGCAAACCCAGCAACAAGCTCGAGCCATCATTGCTGAAGATCCGGACTTGGCTGACCCCGCCCTGACACGGTTACGCCAGTTGGTCCTGTTGCGATACGGCCAGGCATTGGAGATCAGTGATGTGGGTTAGCAGACGATCGATTCAGCCAGGTTCCAAACGGTGGCGACCCTGTGGTGTTCTATCACAACGGGGCTATAAGACTCCGCTCGTAAAATTGGACTAACGCCAGCGCCCATGATCTACCTGCTACTCAATATTATCTTTGGATCATTGTTCTTGTTATGTATCAAATGGGTACAGAACCGGAAACAGGAAGACATCGTCACGATTGGCATGATCAACTATATCGCGGGTGCACTTGCGATTACGCCCGAGTTCATACAATCCCACCCGTCCGTTGTGACTCCTCAGGCCATGGTGGCCGGCGGCACGATGGGAGCCTGTTATTTCGTGGCGTTCTTTTTTGTTGTCTATGCCATCAAGTGGATTGGTGTTGCCAGTTCGACCGTGATTGGAGTTCTTTCTATACTTTGTCCGATCCTGGCGGGAATTTTTGTTTGGCATGAAAATCCCAACTTGTTCCAGATGCTGGGAGTTGGCCTGGCGATACTGTCACTTTCGTTGATCGGCAGTTCGACCGACACGAGACAGCCGGTCGCTCGCAAGTGGTTTGTGCCGGTGATTCTTGTCAGCTTTTTCATCCTGGCGGGTGCCAGTCGATTGGCTCAAGAAGCATTTCGTCATGTATGTCAAGCTGACGAGCGGCCCGTATTCCTGTTCACTGCCTTTTGCCTGGCAGCCATCCCCTCGGTATTGGTGCTTGTTTTCAGGAAAAAGCGGATCACTTGGCGGGAATGCGTTATTGGAATCATGCTGGGTACGGCTAATATGCTGCAAAGTCACTTCATCCTGAAAGCCCTCAAGGAGTTTGAAGGCTATATCGTTTTCCCCGTTGTCAGCGCCGGCGGTTTGATTTTTACGACACTCGTTGCGACCTGGTTCTTGGGTGAAAGATTGACGAACCGGACGTATGTCGGAATTAGTTTGGCAACCATCGCTTTACTGCTGCTAAATTGGAAATAATTCAAACGACGGCTGGTCCACTTCCAAAAGTTGCCAAAATCCAAGATCGAGTCTCCCCCCCTGGGTATCGCCTCGTGGCTGATTCTATTGAACCGATTCATTTCAAGTTCAGATGGCTTGATGACGAGGGCAACACGACGAGCCTGTTACGGAAATCGGCTTCCTATGATGGCTGTGTCTTGCAGCTGGACGATACCTTGATACCCGTTGACGCAATCGCTGACGTTCAAATTCGCTGGGACCGCATTTATCTGTTATTGCGCACTGAATCAGGCGATTGGGTGAAACCGGGTTTTGCAGTTTCAGGACAGGGTCTGAAAGAGATGCAACACGCCATCAATGCGCTACGGCGGGAAGCGTTGATCCGGCAGGAACGCCGGCGATTAATGGAACAAGGCGACCTGGTCAGTTTGCGTGAACAGGAATGCCGTTATTGTCGGGCGACCATTTTGCTTTCCGGTTTGCCAGAAACACCGCAGGTCTACTGTGAAGTTTGCGATTCATTGTTTACGACTGATGCCTCGGCAGAGCAGCAGTCTTTGGAACAACAGTATCGAATCTGTGATGAATGCGGAATGT
This sequence comes from Mariniblastus sp., assembly GCA_014237975.1. GTDB lineage: Bacteria > Planctomycetota > Planctomycetia > Pirellulales > Pirellulaceae > Mariniblastus. The sequence goes on from JABACA010000020.1 coordinate 27,199, forward strand.
ATTCACAGCCGCGAAAGTTTACAACTTTTTATTTCTATTTCCTTTTTGTGATTTATGGGATCTGGAACAAAACCACCGTCCGCTGCCCGGCCTGCATGCGGGGGGAATCCTGGAAAATGTTGTTGGGCAATACACCAGGTTTGATCGGGTTGCCGTTTTCAGTGGTGCAGTTGTACCGTTCCTACTCGCCCCGATCGGTTCAAGGTCCCATGCGCGGTTTGGATGACGCCAACATACGGTTAAGAAAAGGCAAGATTGACCCAGCTCTGGATGATTACGAAAAACTGATGGACGCGCAGCCGATCAATGCAGGGATCAAGTACAACATTGGTACAGGGCTGGTTCAAAAACAGGAGTTCCAGCATGCCCAGCGGGTGTTCGAGATGTCACTGGATGATTGTGGCAATTACTGGCCGGCCCTTCAGGGGTTGCTGGCCACACTGGAACAGCAGGGCAAGACTGTGGAAACGGAAGCCGTTCGACAACTCTGGCAGCTAGACGATGGCGAACCCACTGGAAACGAGTTGCAGGATGATGTCACACCAAAAGACAGGCAATGAACTGCAGCTCAACAGGTCAAGTGTTAGTCTTGGCGTTTCTGTTGTAACAGCCATTGATAGATTTCAGGATTGGAGTAAGTCTGTGCCCAGCTGTTGTGATTGACGCCCGGGTAGATGGTCATTTTGACCTTCTCGCCTCCTTCTTTTTTGATCGCTTCAACCATCTTGGTGGTCTCGGCGACGGGCACCACGCGGTCGGCATCACCGTGGAAGGCCCAAATGGGAACGTCGATTAACTTGCTTGCCGTGTTCGGTTTCCCCCCGCCGCAAATCGGTATGACCGCCGCGAATTGTTTCGGCATCTTGGCAGCCAGTGCCCAAGAGCCGCGGCCGCCCATACTCAAACCGGTTAAATAAACGCGATCGGGATCGACATTCAGTGTATCAACAGAATGCTTAACCAGCTCTTCCAAAGGGCCGATTTGCCAGCTGTGAAATTGGTCGGGAAGCTGGGGTGAGATTAATACGAACGGGAAATCCGATTGGCTCGCAACTCGTTTCGGGGGTCCCCAGATCTTGACCTTGGCAAGGTCGTCACCTCGTTCGCCGTGGCCGTGTAGGAAAATCATCAAGGGCCACTTTTTCGTGCCTTCCTTTCCATCATATCCTGCGGGAAGAAACAGCCAGTAGTTGAGCTTGCCCTGCGAATGTGCCAGCTCCAAAGACTGGGCCGTTTGATTCGCTTCCTCCAATTTGTCTCTTGTTTGTGCTGACAGCGGAACGGTTGTCAATGAAATGCAAACAACAAAGAGGAACAACGTACGGGTAAGAGGTCGCATTGTTTGGCTCCCAAAAATAATATTCAAGAATGGAATGAGCAGGCCAGGATTTTTGCTATTCGTTAGCCAACTCGGCCATCGCCTCATCGGAAATATTGAAGTTGGCAGAAACGCTCTGTACGTCATCATGGTCGTCCAGAGATTCCATCAGTTTGAGAACCTGGCGGGCCATGTTAACGTCAAGATCCACCGTGTTTTGTGGTATCCGCGTCACCTGCTTTGAAATGCATTCGATACCGGCTTCTTCCAGCGACTGGCTCACATCCGAATAGCTTTCGGAGCTGCAGGTAACTTCAAAATTCTCACCTTGCATTGAGATGTCATCCGCCCCGGATTCCAGCGAGACTTCCATCAGTTGTTCTTCGCCCACGGCATCGGAGGAAATCAAAAACAGTCCTTTGCGATCGAACAGGTATGAGACGCATCCCGAAGCGCCAAGTTTCCCACCACCCTTTTCGAATATTTTTTTGACCTCAGGAGCAGTTCGATTGCGATTGTCAGTCAAAATATCACACATAATAGCGACACCATTGGGGCCGTATCCTTCATAAACGAATTCTTCAAAAGCAATCGTCTCCAGCTGGCCGGCCCCCTTCTTGATGGCCCTTTCGATGTTGTCCTTGGGCATGCTGACCGAACGCGCATCGGCCACCAGGGTTCTCAGCCGGATATTGGTGTCCAGGTCACTGCCGCCATTTTTAGCGGCAACCATAATCGCCTTGCTGACCTTGCTCCAAGACTTGGCGCGCTTGGCATCGGTCGCGGCCTTCTTATGTTTGATGTTTGCCCACTTACTGTGACCAGCCATAGCACTCTTACGCCAACCAACCGGAAAATGAAACGACAGCAAGACTCTTTGCTATCGAATTATATTTTTGATTATCTATGTCGAACCGTTGTCAACTGCCGCAATCGCAGCTCTCTCGAGAGCGTATCCAATCCGGAATTACCGAGGCTTCTTGCGGGCCAGCCGTTTGGTAGCCGACTTCTTCTGGCCGCGACCGGATTTTTTGACAATTGACGTTCGAGTTTTTTTCTTGGCAGGCTTTTTCTTGCCCGTTGTTTTTTTCTTAACAGGCTTTTTCTTGACCGCAGCCTTTTTCTTAACGGGAGCTTTCTTGACAGCAGGCTTTTTCTTTACGGGAACTTTCTTGGCTGCCGCTTTTTTGGCAGGCTTGCTTTTCGTAGTTTTCTTGGCCGCTTTCTTGGCAGGCTTGGCTGCTGGTTCCACAACTTTTTTCTTGCGACCACCCCGCTTGGGGAATCGTTCGGTTGCATCTGGAGCAATGGAAAGCAAGATATTGCGAATGTCCTTATTGAATTTGGATTTGTGAAAAGCGGCTGCCAATTGATGGACAATCGATGTAAATTCGACTCCCTTGCTCTTGGGGATAGTCCGTTCAAGTCCAGGAATTTTTCCTTTGGCAATTTCTGCTTCGGTCGCGGCTCCCAGCACGACCATCATGTTCAAAGTGGCCCTGTCGAGAGGGATGTAATGTCCACCGAGAGCGACTTGGGCTACGTACGAGACGACAAACGAGCTGACGCCTTTGAACCTTTCCATCTGCTGAACCGTTTTCCGCAGATTTTCTTTTTTTAATGATTCGAGGTCGAAGTTGTAGTAGGTTTCAAACACCCCATGTAGCGCTTTCTTGATCAACACGGCCGACTCGGACGGGTCGGGCTGCTGTTTCATGACTTCAGCCAATTCAACGGCCGTTGTGACCCGGACTTCATTCCAGTCGAAAAACTGCTCCTGTAGGCGTGCGAACGACTCGTCGGCAGCCTCGTACTGGGTATTCTCCAGACAACAGGCGAACATCATGTGTTCCAGCACGGTGCGATTCGAAGGGGGCAGGATCGGCGGGTAGTGTTTCTTGGCAACCTTGAAAAGTTTATTAATGATTGCGGCGCGGTTTGTAGCTGACATTTTTTTGGTCTGGTTTCTGTTTTGAGAGTGATCAAGTCGGCCATGGTCGTCTGGCAGACATCCGGTTAAGTCGATTCTTTTTCCGCTTTGTCTGGCGAATCTTCCATCCCATGCTGACTGGCGTTGCCATCCACATAAGCTGGCTCTGTAAGGTCCCGATCTACTTCTGGTTGGGGCAATACTTCATTCAGGATTCGGGTCACGGTCGTGGCATTTTCAATCCCCTTGTCCAAGACGAATTGAACGCGAGGTGTGTAACGCGTATCGATCCGCGAGCCAACGCGTTGCTGCAGGAACCCTGTCGCGTGTTGAAGTCCTTTCAGACATAAGCTTTTCTTCTTTTCATCGCCCATTACCGATACATGCACCTTGGCGTGCCTTAGATCGTTGGAGACTTCGACAAACGTAACCGTGACATCCTTAATCCTGGGATCTTTCATATCCGTCAAGATCGCCATGGAAACCACTTCGCGAATGGCCTGGGCCGCTTTTAGTACTCTACGAGAACTCAACTTAATCTCCTGCAACGGTGAGCCGCATCCAATCAGCCTGTCAGGCTGGTCCAATCCTACAGCGTCCGGGCAACCTCTTCGATCTTGTAGGCCTCGAGCGTATCGCCTTCCTTGATGTCGTTAAAACCAACCAGCTTGATTCCGCACTCCATGCCACGTTGTACTTCTTTAGAATCGTCTTTTTCGCGCTTGAGAGACTCGATTGGGTAATCTCCGATCACGCGACTTTCGCGGACCACCCGCAGTCGACACTCTCGTTGAATACTACCCCGCATCACGCGACACCCGGCAATGGTCCCTGTACGACTGATGCTGAATGTTTGCAACACCATCGCCATGCCTTGTTCGACGACCTGCTCTTCCGGTTTCAGTTTACCTTCAAGCATTGCCTTGAGATCATCCGTGATCTTGTAGATGATGTCGTAACGCCGGATTTCAATCTGCAGATTTTCTGAAAGTGATCTTGCGGCTTCATCCGGCACGACATTGAAACCGATGATAACAGCCTGGGAGGCCTCCGCTAAACGAACATCCCCCACTGTAATTCCACCCGCCAGCGCCTGTTTGACTTCAATTTGAACTTCGGGATGGGATATTTTTCCTAGCTCCTTTTGGATCGCTTCAATCGACCCTTTGGTATCCGCTCGAATAATCAGGTTCAACTTGACTACTTCGGCATTAGGATCTCGCAGGCTGCCACTTTCCATTAACTCCTGGAATTGCAGGATAGAGGTTTTGACAGACCGGTTGCCGACTCGGCTTTCCGTGTCGCGGTGTTGTCGTCGCGAGGCGATTTCGCGTGCATCAGCGATGTCGTCAAGAACGTAGAATTTGTCGCCGGCCCCCGGAGGATGGTCGAGCCCGGTCAAGTTCACAGGGGTCGACGGCCCGGCTTCCTCGATCTTCTTTTTGGGGCGCAACGTATCGTGCATCGCTTTGACACGGCCATGGGAAGATCCGCAGACGATAACATCACCGACCCGCAGCGTACCATTCTGAATCATCATTTTGGCAACCACGCCTTTGTCGGCTTGCTGTTCTGCTTCGATACATGTGCCGAATGCGGGCCGATTGGGATTGGCCTTCAGTTCATGCAGTTCGGCCGTTACCAAGATGGTCTCGAGCAAATCATCAATACCTTCACCTTTAATCGCGCTGGTACGGACGACCTCGGTTTCACCACCCCATTCGCTGGGCAGTAGTTCGTGCTGAGCAAGATCTTGAAATGCCTTCTCAGGGTTTGCGCCTTGCAAGTCAATTTTATTCAGGGCAACAATGATCGGGACACCGGCCGCTTTGGCATGGCTGATGGCTTCTTCAGTTTGAGGCATGACGCCGTCGTCGGCAGCAACAACCAGGACCGCGATATCGGTGACATTCGCTCCACGAGCACGCATTTCAGTGAAAGCTTCGTGGCCAGGTGTGTCAACAAAAGCAACCTTGTTACCGTTTTTGTCAATTTCGTAGGCCCGAATGTGCTGGGTAATGCCTCCCGACTCGCCCGACACAACATCGATACCAATGATGGCGTCCAAAAGAGACGTCTTGCCGTGATCGACGTGTCCCAAAAACGTCACAATCGGCGGTCGAGGCACAAGCAGTTCCAGATCTTCTTCTTGCTCGAATTCCGAGATCATTGCGTCTTCGAGCGATTGTGCCTGTCGAACTTCAACATTCTCGATGTTAAAGTTCTCCAATAGTAAATCCACATACTGATCATCCAGCAATGAATTGATGGTATTGTTCGACTCGTCCCCTAGTTGGCGGACGGTCAGCAAAACCTGGACGGCCGGCACGCCGGCAACTTCTGACAGCTCCCTGACAGTACATGGCAACTGGAGCACAAGATTGTCTTTGCGTGGCGCTGCCGTGTTGGCGGCAGGCCCCGACCGACGTCGATTTTGACGGCGTCGATAATTCCCCCTGTCGTCATCACCCATCGACGGAGGTCGTCGCCTGCGAGTTCGTTGCTGGCGAGTGGATCCCAATCCTGAATCCACACCATCGGAATCACCTTCCTTGGCCTTTCCACCGCGACGGCCCTTCTTGCCAACCACTGGCATTTCACCCATCTTGGCCGGATCTTCAGGTACGGCTGCACCACGGCCTTTCCGCTTGGTCTTTTTCTCCTTGGTTTTGTCCGTGTAGCGGTCGAGCGGTCCGGCCGAGCCATCTTTTTCTTTCTTAAAGCCATCCTTGGGCAGTGCAATTTCTGGCCGTTGCACTTTTTCGCCTTTGGATTTGGCTGTTGGCGCGGGCTGCTTGACGTCCGGCATTTTGGCCAATTTAACATTCAAGGCAGGTCGTTTTTTCTGCCCCACCGGCTTTTTGGTGCCACTTCCAGCACCTAACCTGTCGAGCTCGGCAATCTTGTTTTTAACAGGTTGCGGACGGGACCAGGCTGTGTCGGGCTTGGAGTCAGAATCTTCCGTTGCTTCTCCATCTTCGGCAACTGGGGCGTCTTCCAAATCCGGTTCAACCTCTTCAGCGGGCAGGTCTTCCTCCTTCTTCGGCGCCTTTTGCTTGGCATGAGAATCGAGATCAACCATGGTCGACGAACGGCGCGGACCCGTTCGGTCATCCCTTTGGGGAGCGGCTGGAGCATCCGCCTCGGTTGCCGGGCTGTCGGCGGAATCTGCTTCACCCGTTTCGATGAACTGATGAACCTTGGCGACTTCTTCTTCTTCGAGACTTGCTAGCGCAGACCCCTTGCCTTTGATACCCACTTTTTCGCAGATATCCAAGAGTTGCTTGTTATCAAGCCCCAGTTTCTTTGCAAACGCGTAAATGCGTATTCCGGGCACGTAAGGTGACCCTCCCAGTCTGTTGCGACCAAATCAACTTTGGCCAATTTGGGTTGCCAGTTTTTGCCACGTCCGTTGGTTTTCCATGCTTGACCACGGCTCGAGTCGGCAACCCTGAAACCCGAATCAATCGTCAAACAACACTACAAATCTAAGGCGAGTCTTCTTGGCCCACCGACTCACTTGGAACACCAGATTCTTCGGAGTCGGCAGATTCAGCCGACTCGGTTACATTTGATTCAACACTAGTTTCCGTCGCAGCCACATCTGCCTGGGCTTTCGCGGCGGCAGCAGCCTCTACGCTGGCCTCCGCTGCAGCCACATCTGCCTGGGCTTTCGCGGCGGCAGCAGCCTCTACTTCGGCCGTTTTTTGAGCCGCACGACGTTTTCGTTTTTCTTCTTCGGCGACCCGCTCGGCCTCTTCGGCCCGCGCTTCTGCCTGGTTAACAATATGATCTACCTGTTCGGCCGTCAGTTCACCCATTTCCATTAAATCATCTGGCTCGATGACGGATAAATCATCGTAGGACAAATAGCCTTCACCAACCAGTCGATTGGCCAATTCATCAGCCACGCCGTCCAGCGAGCAAAAGCCTTGCACGGCACGGTCAATTTGCGTTTCCAGTTCTTCCTGGGTCATGATCTCGATGTCCCAGCCACACAGCTTGCTGGCCAGTCGAACATTTTGCCCACGCTTTCCAATGGCCAGTGACAATTGATCTTCCCGCACCAAGACAATCGCTCGGCCCAACATTTGACAAAGAATGACTTCACTCACCTCGGCGGGCTGCAGCGAATTGGGGATCATGACCTGTGGATCCTCGTCGTACCGTACGATATCAATCCGTTCACCCGCCAGTTCGTCAATGACCATCTTGATTCGATTGCCTCGTACGCCGACGCAAGCACCCACGCAGTCGACTTTGGAGTCGATACTGCTGACGGCCACCTTGCTGCGATAACCCGGCTCTCTTGAAATGGCGTTAATTGAAATGACCCCATCTGCAATTTCTGGAATCTCGGTTTCGAAAAGTCGCTGCACCATTTTTGGGCGGGTCCGGCTGAGTACAATTTTGACTCGGCTACCCTGCGGCTTGACTTCCGTTACCAGTGCCCGAATACGTTCATTGGGCTGATGGGATTCGCCCGGAATTTGTTCACTCCGAGGCAGGATGGCTTCAATACCACCGAGCGTTACCGTGGTTACGCGTCCCTCGTTTCGATGCACAGTACCAGTCACAATATCGTTGATGATCTCGTTAAATTCGATGATCTGCGAATCTCGTTCAGCCTCCCGGACTTTCTGAATGATAACCTGCTTGGCAGTTTGAGCCCCGATCCGCCCGATCACTTCTTCATAATCGAGCTCTTCCTGGCCATTACGCCCGGCGATCTGTCCGTTTTCGCGATCAATAATGAACTCAATATCAGCTTCGTCACCGAAGTGCTTGCGCGCAGCGGAAACCAGCGCTGACTCTATCGCCCTAAAAACAACTTCTTTCTCGATGTTTTTTTCGCGATGAAGTGAATCGACGATTCGCAATACTTCGCTGGCATTCATGTTTAGTCTTTCGATATGTTCTTTCCGGTCTTCGCGTCAAACCAGAGAATCCGTTCTGGGTTAATCGCCAAGGCGACCGCCTGGCCGACTTCGACAACGACGTTGGCAGTGGTTCTTACAACCAACATCCCCGTGGTCCTCGGCAACTTGTTCAAATTGTCTGCGTGTCTATCTTCTGGATTGTCAGCAATCTGCCCGGTTTGATCGTTTGTTAGTGAAACATGCAAATGAGCCATGTCTCCCAAACGGTCAATTGCGGCGACCGTTCCCCGGATTGGGGGCGGCGACGCATCGGTTAACCGAACGTCCTCGGCTCGAAAACCGAGAACGACGGATCTTAGATCCACGCCTGGCTTCGGGCCAAACTCTGATTCCAATTCAATATTTAACCAGTCGCTCTGAAACTGAAAGACCGAGCCTTTCAGCTGCAAAACACCGGATTGCAAATTGATGGGCACCGAACCGACAAAGCGGGCGACAAACAGGTTTGCCGGCCGATTGTAAATGGCCAATGGTGAATCAATCTGTAATACCTTGCCACCATTCATCACCGCCACCCGATCGCCGAGGGTCATCGCCTCTACTTGATCGTGCGTCACGTAAATCATGGTTGCTTGCATCTCTCGATGCAGCCGTTTGAGTTCCCCCCGCATTTTTTGACGCAATTTTGCATCAAGGTTGGAAAGTGGCTCGTCAAACAAAAACGCCGCCGGATCCCGCACAATCGCTCGGCCTAAGGCCACGCGCTGTCGTTCACCGCCGGACAACTGATGCGGCTTGCGGTTGAGTAAATGTTCAATGCCCAAACGCTCGGCCGTCTGTCGTACCTGCTGGTCAATTCCGCCTCGCAGCTTGCTAAGCTCCGCAGCATGACCAGGCTTAAAAAGGCGCCTTATTCCACGATTAACTATCCCTCCGCCAAAACGCAGTCGCAATCCAAACGACAAATTGTTGTAAACCGACATATGCGGATACAACGCATAGTTTTGAAATACCATTGCTAGGTTTCGATCTTTGGGAGTCACGTCATTAACGACGCGGTCACCCATTCGAATCGTACCGCCGGTACATCGCTCCAATCCAGCAATCAGCCGCAAGGTGGTGCTTTTACCGCAACCACTCGGACCGACCAGGACCAGAAATTCTCGATCGTTTACCGTTAGGCTGACGTCATCGACCGCCAAGCTACCGCCCAGGAACCGCTTTGAAACATTTTCCAGGCTGACACTCGACATGAATGATGCACGCGCGCACTTTTTTCGCAACAATCGAACCAATCAAGATAACTCTCAGCCCAACTGGGGTCAACGCCAGCGGTGCCTCAAATAGGGTAATTTAGAGGTACTTTGACCAGTAAAACCCGATAATCAGTGGCCAATCAGGCGGTCGAGCAAGTCCGTCGTCAATAACCGTGCGGGTTCTCAGGTTCTGCTCCGCAACTTCCCACAACGTCAATCCGCCCCTTTTGCCACCTGGGAAGATCGAGTGGCTGGTTTTTTGCACTGCATGGACCGGCACGCGCTGGCGATCGGGTTACAGGCCTGATTGGGTCTGCAGGAGATCCTGATCAACGTGTTTGAGGAAGCCATCCAGAAATTCCATGGCCATTTCGACCTTGTTAGGCTTCAGTGTAAACACGGTCGAAATAAGAACCCCGCCCTCGCTGATCTCGAGATGCCATTTCTCGTTGTGGTGTTCCATCAGGTATTCCATCATGTTTTGCGAAATGAAGTCGTAGGTCAGCTTCTTGTCTGCCGCGGACACGTGCCACTGCTTGTTGAAGGCGCCAAGTTCAAATTGCACCTTGTGATATCCCCAGTTGAGAATCTGGTTTTCGTCGACGCGTTTCAATCCAGAAAGGAAGCCGGCCGGAGTGATGATCACCCGGGGCAGTTTAGCACTGCAGTGGGCAAACACCGAGCTGTACTCCCCTTCGTTATCTCCCGTGAAATCAAACCAGAGCGTGTCAAAGGCTGTCATCAGCGTGCCTTTCCAGCGTCCCTCCAGGATGTTGGCATTGGTCTGCCAATCGCCACGGAAACGATTGGAACAGAAAGCCCAGAGCTTTGTCTGCATCTGGGAGTCACCGAAGAAGCGGTGAGCCATGCTGGCCTTGGCGCTCAAGGCATGGCCTCCTCGCACTTTGGCCGCATCGGGATCTGCCGTTGGCAGCCGCATGATCTCACCGGTGTAGTCGGCTGGCTTATTGCAGAACGTGAAGTCGTGGGTCTTGGACCATTTGGTGAGTGCCTTGGCACGTTGGTTGTTCTTGATTTTGAAGTAGGCCATCTGCCCGCCCAGTATCACGGCGTCGCCAATGGCATCATCTAGTAAACCCATCATTGCTCTCCATAAAGTGACCCGGTCGATCGGGTGTGAAAGATATCGGATTGCACGCTACGCGGTTCACCCACTACCCGGCTGCCGCCTGGAAGCGACTTTGCAACATTGCCAGGTTGAGCCTCGACAGGCAGGATGCGGGGGGCCGTTTTAACAACAAACGAACCAGATAAGATAACCATCAAGCGTAATCGGGGTCAACGCACGCCGTACCCCAAACAGGGTGATTTAGAGGTTCTTGAACAGTAAAACCCGATAATGAGTGACCAGTCAGGTGGGCGAGCAAGTCAGTCGTCAATCACCGTGTGGGTTCCCTGATTCTGCTCGGCAATGTCTCGCATCGTCCAGGCACCACCTTTACCGCCTAGTGAGATCGTATGGACTGGAATCATACGGTCGAGTGGACTTTCCAGGGTGGATACCTGCTTCGTTTTACCTTGCGGGCCGTTGTAATGTTGCAATACGGATTTCACCAAGGCGAGATCGTCAAATTCTCCATCGGAAAGAAGGAAAATGGCATCGGGGCGTATTTCAAAGGCCGTTTTGAGCGACGTGGCGACATACGTACTGCCGAACGGGGTCTGTTTGGCGAGCCAGTTGATGGCCGTTGCCTGGTTTTCCCGGTTGGCCGTAACCAGCCTGGCGTCCTGGTTGTTCATTGCCACCGTGTACGAATTGTAGAGCAGGACCAGGAACTGCTGAGGCTCCGTCAGATTGTTGATCGAGGATTTCAATTCCCGAACCGCCCGTCGCCACCGTCCATATTCATCCATGCTTCCCGAGCAGTCGATGATAAATACAAACCGGGAACCCTTTCCCTTGACACCAAAGAACTTGACTCCTTCCTTGGTACCGTCGTTGGCCGAATTCATGATTCGCTCAACACCCGATGAACTGATTTGTTCGTAATCATCTTGCAGTGTCTGCGGGCCTGTAACTTCCAGCGCATCGGTCAAAACGGGCTCAAGGTCTTCTGCCGCACTCAGTTGGATTGGCTCGGTCGATTCAATTTCCATCTGCAGGTCTGAGCCCGCATCCGCATCGATCACGATATCAAACGTAACCAAGTCGTTGCTGCTAACCGGTTGGTCGATCAGTAAAGAGATCGATTTTGGTCCGGCAACACCCAAAGTGACGACCGCCAATAGTAGTATCAGCGTCAGGTGCACCACCATGCTGATCATCCAGCCGGTCATCCCACGAACTGTATGGGACACCAAGGAGCCATGGGACTCAGTCGAGGAAGTCAGTTGCCCATCTGCGGGCTGATTGGCCGTTGGCTTGACCTTGAGCGGAGGTGGCATTAAATCGATAGAGGGATGCATCTCCGCTTGCGCGGTACGATCAGACTGACCCGTTCCGCGCGAAACACCTTGACGCTCCGGGCGTGGGACATCCGACCGTTTTGCGTGTTTGCCGAATTTTTCGATCATCACGCCCCTTTGTGTACCACTTTGAACTAACGGCTACCCTCAGCAAGGGTTGAAAGTCGCGAATCTTCGTTAAATGCTATCGGCGAGGCAAGCCAGCCCCCATTATTCCCAATTGCCTTGCCATCATCAAATTATCGTCCAATTGTAGCCCTTCCGCTTAAAGAAACGCTAGCGAACAGCGGGATTTATTCGTATTGCGTGTGATTTGTCGGTGAATGTACACTTCTCAACCTTTTTTACCCCTGAACAAGTCCACCTAACGAACTACGGACTGGAGAAACGAATGACCTCAACTCCAATGGCCCACTTCGCCCGCGGCATTTTCAAATCGCCTGGTTTAGAACAAGGTTGCCGATTTGGGTGTCAGCCAACGCTTCGTTTGGCGGCCGCGTTGTCCGTCATTGTCGGATGTCTGTTTGCCAGCTCGGCCAGTTTCGTAAGTGCGCAGCAAGGCTGGACACCGCCTCCCACGACACCCGTCCCACCCCCGGCCACGGTTCCCGCCACGGCGCCAGCGACTGCTCCGGCAACGACGACCAATGGCACACCCTCGACCCCAACCCCGGCGACTGTTCCGGCTCCCCTAAACGGTGGGACAACGGCGACGGGTATCCCACCGAAAACGACGCCGTTTCGAGCATCATTTAGCCAGCCCAAACAAAATGCTGGAATGAGCTCCTCGGCCAATTCGTTCAGTAATGCGGGCCAGGACGGTACCCAGTTCAAGAGTCCATCCAAATTGCCAACGCTGCCCCCTGCCCCGACCACAAATTTCTCCAAGCCGGGCAGCGCCTTTACGACTGGCCCGGTTGCCAAGCCGCAGTCCAGTTCTCCCACCGCACCCAGGATGAGTGGCCAGGCGGCGGGCAACGGATTTGCAACCGGCAATTCCAACCTCCCGTTAAACCTTGGAAAGTCGACGACAACAGCTGCAACGATTACCCCGAACGGCCGGCAGGATTCGTCCGTTGCCGGACAGCCAATCACCAAAGTCTCAAAATCATTTTCAAAACTACCCAGCACGGCTGGACAGGTTTGGAGAGAATATGACATTACTCCCTACACATCACGAATCACTTCGGTGGAGGATCCCCAGCAAGCAATGATTGACTGGATCCTGCTGGAAACAGGAACCGACATGTGGTTTCATCAACCACTGGGCATTTTAAGTGCCAACCGACACAAGCTGTTCGTTTACCACACGCCTGAAATTCAAGCGGTTGTCAGTCGGATCGTCGACCGGATGGTCAACACGCGCGGGCAACTGCAGAGTATTTCGGTCAACCTGCTCACGATTGCCAATCCGAATTGGCGGTCGGAAGCTTACCCCGTTATGCAGCCGATCGACGTGCGTTCGCCGGGGGTGGAGGCCTGGATGGTCTCCAAAGAAAACGCGGCCTACCTGTTAGCCAATTTGCGACGACGCCCGGATTTCCAGGAACATGGCAATGCCCGCCTGGTGCAACATGATGGGCAGACGATCAAAGTAGAAAAATACAAGCCGCTCCAGTTTGTTCAAAGCATCCGCTGGACACCCAATCAAGTTCCTGGCTATCAACCGCAGCTGAAGACCATTGACGAAGGCTACGCACTGAAGCTGGCCGCCTTGACATCCCTGGATGGAAAAACGATCGAGGCGACCGTTGAATGCAGTGTCGATCAGGTCGAAAAACTGAGATCCGTCAAGATCGCCATTCCGGGGGCCCAAAATACAAATGGTGCGCAAGTCAATCTGCAGATTCCGCAGATGGTCAGCTGGGAAATCAAGGAAAGGTTCCGTTGGCCCAATGATCAGGTCTTGGTGCTAAGTTGTGGTGTCGTGGCGAATCCCAAGCCGAAAAGCAACAATTCACTGATCCCGGACCTGTTCGAGGTGGATCGCGGACGAGCCGATGCACTGCTGTTTATTGAGTATCGCGGACCAGACGTGGCTCAGCTCACGACGCAGCCCCAGCCGGTCGGATTAGCGCCGGTCCAGCGCCGCCAATAGCGCAAGATAGCGTTTATTTCAGACTGTTCTGGATCGCGATGTGCGGCAAACCCGGCCAAAGTCATCTCGACGATTCCCAGCGGGTAACTAGAATGGTCGAATCGGTTGCTACCCTAGACTACAATCCCAATCAGACCTGTTTTTGACTGTTTAAATCGTTTGTCTCATGACTAAAGTCGATCGTCGCGTTGTTATCACGGGTATGGGCATCATCAGTCCTGTTGGATGTTCCGCCGAAGCGTTGTGGCATTCTGTTGAGCAGGGCATCAGCGGAGTCGGTCCAATACAACGGGTGCCACCGGACCATCTGAAATCAAAAGTTGCTGCAGAGGCATCGGATTTCACAGGCACGATTGAAAATTTCGGCGAGTTGGAGAAGACGACTAAACGAAGTTTGAAAAAAGGTTTAAAGCTGATGTGCCGCGAAATCCAGATGGGTGTCGCCGCGGCGCAGCTCTCCCTTTCCGACAGCCGTTTGTCGCCGGAAATTTACGACCCCCATCGTATCGGCACCATGTTTGGCTGCGACTATATCATCACGGAGCCGGCGGAGTTTATTCGAAGTATCCGTAATTGCCTGGATGAAAACCATAAGTTTGCCTCCGAACAATGGGGAGAACGGGGCATTAGTCAGGTTGAACCACTTTGGCTGTTGAAATACCTTCCCAACATGCCGGCCAGCCATATTGCCATTTACAACGATCTGCGAGGTCCCAGCAATTCCATCACGGTGCGCGAGGCATCGGCCAATCTGGCCATTGCGGAAGCGGCAACCATCATCGGGCGTGATATTGCCGATTACATGGTAGTGGGCGCCACTGGCTCGCGGATCCATCTGTTGAGAACGCTGCATGTCGTGCTCCAGGAACAAATGGCGGATGCTGAAGATCCCCGTTATGGAGGCCAACCTCAACGCGCCAGCCGGCCGTTCGATCGAGATCGCAGCGGAATGGTTTTGGGAGAAGGTGCGGGCAGTGTTGTGCTGGAATCACTGAAAACGGCAGAAAATCGTGGCGCCGAGATACTGGGTGAAATCGTGGGTCATGCATCGACTTCGGTGGCGAACCGCCAGGGCGTCGCCGATTACAGGCAAGCTTTCCAGAACGTTTTAAATGGGGTGCTGCGGTCAGCCAACATCACAGCGGCCGAGGTGGGCCATATCAACGCCCACGGATTGAGTAATGTACGGTGTGACCGCGAAGAAGCTCTGGCCATACAGGAAATCATGGGAGACCAGGTTCCGGTGGTTGCGCTCAAAGGGCACATCGGCAACATGGGTGCCGGTGGCGGCCTGGTTGAATTGAATGCGAGCCTGTTGTGTATGCAACATGGTCGACTCTTTCAATCGCTCAACTACGACACTCCCGACCCGGATTGTCCCATCAACCTGGTCACCGATGACGATGTTGAACCGGGGGACTTGTTCATCAATCTCAGTATTTCGATGCAAGGCCAGGCGAGTGCGGTTGCCATTCGGCGATTCCCGTAACGGCGGGGCCTGTCGTGTGGCGATTGTCAAAACCGAGGGGTTACGTCAATACTGCTCGGCTGGGCGAGAGGATCTCTGGAACGGGCCAATCGATTTCGTCCGCTGACAGTGCTATGGATCCACAAGACAAGAGTGGTCCGCCATTACGGCAGGACCGGTTTGGCCAGCGACACCGTCGATCGGTGTTCAAGCTGTGAATCCATATCAACTGAATTGGCTTTGCAGCGGGTCGGCTGAGGGGGGTTGTAATTGCCCATAGGGCTTACCCTTAGTAGTTTAGGCGGTGTTGTCACCTGTCTTACATGTGGCCGACGTATGGTTCGCTGACAAAGCCCTTTCTTCAGTTGTCGTTATCAGTAGCCAATCCAAACGGTACAGGGTTACAGTCCTGATTAGTTATTCCCCAACCAAAAACTGCTGGACTCGTTTACCCCGTTCGGTTTTCAATGATGTGTGTCCTGGTTGTGCCGTACGTTTCGGATACGTGTCTCGCGGGCAATAGTAAATGGGTCTGAACGATTTCCATTCCATCATTTACCGGCAGCCCGAACGGCTACTGGGACCAAACTTAACCAGCCAAACACAATCAGAGAAGGGACAGCCAACGGTCCAATTTTGGCTTGACGTCCCTACTGTGAAACCTGATGAGAGCCTTGATGCCCTCTTCGGTTACTGGATCAGATTGATCGCTAACAACTTTATCGGGCATGGCCGTCAGCACAGCCAGTCCGACGGTGCGATCTGAATTGACCGAATTATCCGTTAAACATTGACAGCATCCATCTGACGGCAGACACGATCAAGGATGCCGTTGGATTGGGAAAAACCGTGGTTCGAGACGACTGGCCAGGCAGGTTGCCGTTACGAAAAGCAAAACAGAAGCATCGAACAAAATCGTTACAAATTGCCGACACATATGAACCGGTGAAACCGGTCAGGTTCAGAAGTGAAATTGCATGCCGGTCAACAGGCTGAACCCATGGCGGTAACGGCCGTCCTGGGCATTTTCGACCCGGTTCTCGATAAACCCGGTGTTGATGAACTCCAGGTGCCGGTTTACCCGCCAGGTCAGCTGGCCCAATCCGCGACGGGTGATCGTATTGTGAATAAGGCGGTTTTGGTCCCACTGCGGGAATTGGGTCGGGTCGGGCGGGTCGTCCGCGCTAATCGGTTGGGGGTGAAACTCTCCATATTCCAGCACGGCCGTCCAGCGGTCCGATTCGTAGATCAGGTTCATGTACCCGCCCCAGCCTTGGCAGGGGACGTTGCGACCATTGTTGTTCATTTGACGGTTGTAGAGACTGCGGCCCCAGGTAATGTCATTCAACGTCAATTCTCGCCGCCGCAGCCCGTATTGGTTGTAAATCCACTCGGTCGAAAATCGCCAGCGGCCCCGCCTGAGCATCAGGTCAAAGCCGGCGTAGTTGTTGAATTCTTTCTGGTTTTCACTGCCGATGCCGTCCTGCCATTTCACGCTGATACCGGCGTTGCACGGTTCGGTTTCGATACCGACCCGGGCACAAATCGCTTTGCTGGAGTTGGTATCCAGTCCGTTGCTCCCATTGGTATAGGCGGTGGCCAGGCGTAAGCAGCCGGGTTGGTACCGCAGTTGCAGGCCCGTTTCCCGGTACAAAATGCACTCACTGCGAATAAAGGGGGCGTAAAACCGGTAGTCAGTCGTACGGAAATTGTTGGTTTGGGGCACATAATACCGGCCAAACGGCGTGACAAACCGGCCCAGGTCGACCGCCCAATTTTGCCGACCGACGGTCAGGAACAACTGCGAGAGTTCGAACGTCTTAAGATTCCTGAAGTTATGGGCAAACGACTTCCGCAGCGGGTAGTCCGGTTCGGTCAGGATATTGTCGTCGAACGGCTGGTTCAGATAGATCTCGCCCGTCACGGAGTTGGTCCAGCCACGCGACTGATAGGTCCAGTGCATCAGTGACTGGGCTTCGGCGGCAAACGTCTCTTCCTGGCCGGTAAACTCCCACCGCATGTCGGCCGTGTAATAGCTGCGGGCGGTGGCCCAGACGTCGAGCTGGTGGTTACAGCAGGGGTTGAATTGAAACGAATGGCAACCGTACCCGAGCTGGTGAGGTGTGATCCAGTCACCAAAACAGCAGGCGGCCGGGCAATCCTGGGTCAACACGGCCGGGTTCACGATGCTTTCCAGCGACTCGGCCGGCAATTCAAGGCCTGGGGCCCGTTCATCCGCCCGGTCGCTCAAATCCTGGCCGATGACCTGCGAGGCCCAACCCGAGCCGCTCCACAGGCCCGTGCAAACCAGAACCACCAGCGCTGCGCAGCCCAGCATCCGCATCATTCGTATTGAGTTAGGTTGCTGCATGGAAGTGAAAGGAAAATCGAGGTCGTACCGGTAGGCGAAACATTCGTAGATATTCCGCTGGTACGGAACGTTCGGAACGAGACGCTTGTACCAGAATAATCGTCTAGGAAAACTTTCCGACTTGATCGACCGGGACTGGGATAGAACGTCCTGCCAGACGCAAACTGCTTTTGTAATTTGCCTAATCGTTACGCCGGGAAAAGCCACTGGATAGAAGGCCGGATAGATTCACGAATCGGCAGAGTTTACCACTCAAACCTCAATCGACGATCTCCAGCCGTACTTCACCCAGCAGTCCGCCGCCCCGTGATTCCCGGCCGGGCCGCTGGCAGTTCAGCCGTAATTCGACTTCGATCGATAACCGGTTGGGGTCGATCAGCAAATGGGCAATTTCTTGCCGCAGCGGATGATCCGGGCCAACCGGCCCCAAACAGTGGTCATTCAGGGTGACTTGTCCTTGCAAGTCGACCCGTTGCACGACCAGGTAGACCGGCTGACCCGGCTGCAGCCCGGTGGGCCGGTTAAAACGCCGCTCGAGCCGCACAATACCCTGGAATTCGTGGCCCAACGGCTCGGTCCAATCTCCCGGCAGGCGGCAGGAAAATGTCTCGGGCAGGTCCACAGAGCCGGCCGTTTGCTGGATGATTCGCACTTGCCAGGGGCCATGCAGGCGGATTGGGTGAACGTGGTCATCGCACATCGATGTTCGTGGGCTCCATAAAAAAAGACCGACAGGCCTTGGGGCCGCCGGTCCAGATTGTTTCCAGGGCGTTCGTTATTCCGGCACAAAACTGTGGATCACCGATGCCTGGCGAACCTGCTTGGTGTTCTTTTCCACCAGGCGGAACGAGACTTTCAAACCGCGTATCGGGTGAGAGTAAGGGGGCATTGTCGATCGCTCTCCTGGATCGTCTACACCGTTGACGCCATCGTTGTCGATGCCATCGGTCGCTTGCCCACCAACCTCATACAGGGGAGTCCAGGTATCATAAGCTGCGGTCACTGCATTTAAACCTGAGTCTGGATGTGGGGGTCCTGCAAACCAACCCCAATTCAAACTATCGGGTTGATAGCGTGACCAATTTAGATCTACGAAGGCTCCCTTTCCCGCTGAATAAACCGCTAGGGGGTTTATCTCGTTCGGCTGGTACCCAGCATCGCCTGGTTGCAATAGAGAGTTAGCCATTGTCTGGTCATCGATCCTGGCCGTCGGTGAATATACTTTGATGTCAAACCCGGCAAGGTTGGTCAGAACGATATCGTCACCGGTGGGTCCGTTCGCGTCCGACATTCGGTAAACTTGATTCAACTTGTTGGGATCCAGACAAAAGGGCGCGGAATTCTCCCGAGCAAATCGGTTCGCTCGATGACCAAGGTCTTCCAGGCGGTTTGCGACCCAAAAACCACCCTCTGCGCGAACCGAGAGGTCGTTGGATTTAAGGAAATCTGTGTTTGTTGTTGATACCCCGAGGTGACCTTGCGGGTTATTCAGATCGGGCCGAATCAACAAAACCCTCCTGCAAAGAGCTACTGATTCGTCAAAGTCAACGTCTTTCGTCTGACCCTCTCCCGGTTCGGGTCGATCTGCCCATTGTGTCCACCAGATGATTTCGGCCATCGGCGATACTTTAACTTCACCAGCGACCCGCCCACGAAATCGTTGTTCCGGCCGGTTAGCCGTGAACGCCAAGACATCATCGATGTCACCTAGATATGTGTCGGAGTAGGCAACTCCGTTTGAGGTTGGGTTGTTTTTCCTGGGTCCGGTACCAGGGAGGTGAACGCCGGGCAGGTATGGGTCTTTGTCAGTACCAGCCGATTCCACATACTCAAAATAACCCTTGGGCAGCGCGGTTTGGGTCCAAGGTTTGG
>JABACA010000210.1 GCA_014237975.1 Mariniblastus sp.
AGATGCCGTGTGTCGGTAATCAACGTCCCCTTTTATCAGGCATGCCCAATTCAAAAATAACCGGTGAACCCGGTTGGCATGTTGCGACCAGCATCGTCGTTTTCTTATTCTTACTGACCAGCAAGCCTTCGCAACAAATTGAATTTTTTCGCAGGTTTCAACTGATATTGGTTTGTATTTTAAGTAGAAATCGGAAAAATCCTTTACCATCGATAAACCACATGGTTTTAGCCATTGATTTACGGTTAATGGTTCGAAAATCGGAAAAATGTTTGATAGACTCTTAAATATGAAAACACCTTTCTCTGTTTCAATCAAACGAGGCGTCGAACGTGGCAGCGATAGAAAATAACCGATGGTCTGTGCAACCCGACGAATGCGCCGTCCGCATCATGGTCCCCGACCTGAAGGGGTTCTTCAAATCCATACCCACGTCCAAAGCGCTCGTGGTCGAACCAGGTACGCGAGCCCTGGTGGTGGACGACAATGGCGTCTTGGGCGAGGTCCCGCCCGGCAGTTACACCATGGAGTCCTTTGTTGAACGACTTCAATTCTGGCGCGACAAACAAACTACCATCTTCCTGTTTAGGGGAGAGGATATTTCGGTTGACGCCGAGGTCAAGGATGTCGTTTGCATGGACAACGTCTGCCTCGATATTGCGTGCCGGTGGACATTCCAGGTTTCGGAACTGCTTTCATTTATGCAAAACCTGATGGGCGCGAACGATTCCGTCACTATCGCGGATATCGTGAAAAAACTTTCTCCGACGTTCGAACAGGCAATTCGCATGGCAGTCGGCCGAACCGGATACGACGAGATTAAACAACCAGATATGTTGGGAATTGTACAAAATTCAGTAAAGAGTGAAGTCGATCCAAAATTCCTTCGGTACGGTTTTAGTTTTGTCGGCATCGAGACTTTTCAGCCAAAGAATTCCGATCCGGAAATGGAAAAGGTTGAAGATAAACAGGGTGATAATTTCCGCCGAAAAAAAGAAATCGAAATGATTCACGCCGCGGGGCGTTTGGATAACGAGGAACTGGGCGGAAAACTTGATAACACCCGCGACGCGGTTTACGTTCGCCAACAACTGCGCGATGTTGTTTCGTCCGACAAGTTGAATAAATTCACTACGAAAGAGGAGTTTTCGGAGGGGATTTTTGAAATCGACAAAAAGAAATTGCTGCGCCGGGAAGAACGGGATGATTTGATCGCGGGATTCGAAGAGCGAAAAGAAGATCGAGAGGGTTTGCGAAGTCATTTGCTGGAAACCATTGATGTTCATCGCGAACGCGAACTGGATGAACTGCGTCTCGATATGGATTTTGCCATTCGGCAAAAGACCTTGGCGAAAGAGATCGAATTGAGCGAGCTCTCCAATTCTGCCGATGCAGAGGAATGGCGGCATGAGTTGCTGCGTGAAAGGGAAGAGTCGCAACACAGGAATGAAGAAAAACACAAAAAATTGACCGCCCGTTGGCAGCGGATTCGCGAGGTTCAAAATGAAAAGCGGGATGATTCCTGGAAATCCGTCCTGCATGAACAAAAGATGGATGAGGTCCAGGCCGACCTCGAGATTGCCAGGGCCGATCGTGGGCGGCAAGTGGCGCTGATCGAGTCGGATCTCGAAACACGATTGGCGGACGAAAAGTTGCAGGTCCAAAAGCGGCAGGAGGAATGGGATTTGGAACTGCAATCCAAGAAATCCGTCAGCCAAATGGAAAAGATGCAACGGCTGCAGGAGATGAACGCAAAATTCGCTGAGCGGGAATTGCAGGTCAAGGCAGAAGTTGAGAAACTCAAGGCCGACAGTGAAAGCGAACGGGAATTAAATCGAATCAAGGCGATGGGCAGCCTCAGCACCGAGGCGCTTGTGGCGACCGCCGGGGCGGACAACGCCGCCCTGTTGGCAGATCTCAAGAAGCACGAATCGACCCAGGACGCAATCGCGGCCCAGGCAAATGCCCAGCCGGGAGCCGAGTTGAACGAAGAACGGTTGCGAATGTATGAAAAGATGAATGAATCGGCAGAGTCCAAGGCGGACGCCATCGCCGAAGCGTACAAGACGGCCATGAGTTTACAACAAGGTCAAGCCCCGGCCCCGGCTCAGGCTCACGCACCGCCGCCAATGGCGCCGCAAAGCCCTCCACCGATGGCCAATGCACAAGGATGGCACGCGATGATCAACGGGCAGCAACAGGGGCCGTACCCACTAAACCAGCTGGTCACTTACATTCAAGGTGGACAAGTAAATCATCAAACGATGGTGTGGAAGACTGGCATGGCAGGTTGGGTTGCAGCAGCCCAGGCTCCGGAGCTTGCCGGCTATTTGCCACCGCCTCCTCCACCCCCCCCACCGATTGCGTAAACCACCGGGTCACCAGTGTAGTGAATTTTAAAAGTACAACAAACAACGAGCCGATTTTGTGAATGGCGCCGATCCGGTAACAACGCTTTATGATACCGTCAAACGGATGATGGGTTCCGACCTGGAACTGTCGGCTGTCAAGGACCAGTTGGATGTTTTGGAACAGAACGGATTCCCTGCCGAGGTTGTCGAACAGGTTTACTTGAAATTCCAGGATGAGCTGGATTCACAGGAACAGATGCCCGAGGGGTACGCTCCTCGCTTGTTGGTCGATTGGTGCGAACTGCCCCGGGTAGGCCACCAGGTACGCCCGGAATTCAGCCTGATCTGTCCTTTCTTCAATTCGAAACCGGAATTATTGATTGGGGTCGACGAGGACCTGGATCATGACCCCGATCACGCGATGCGACGCCCCCAGGCGGAAGAGATCGGGCTGTGGACGTTCACCGTCCCCTTTAAAATGACCACCGAATCAATGGACTGTCGCCCGGGTCGTTACTTGATCGACGTGGCGATTTCATTCCGTGATGTTCCATCCGGGTGCCCGAGGTTTTTCCGATGCAAAATTCGATTGAACGTGCCGGACCTGGCGGCCGAAGACGGCGGCGTGCTGGAGATTGACGGGGACGGGCAATCGATGATCAATTTGCAGGGGCATGACCTGAAACAATTCTCCAAGGTGGTTCTCAAGGGGGGCGAGGACAGCGTCATTAATTTGGCGAATGCCTTTGGTTCGGCAAATGATGACGGATCAGCGGACCAACAACAACCGAAGACAACCTTTGAATATGAATTGAAAATCGATTCCGAAAAACAGGGACGGTTGCCGGTCCTTTGCCAGCAGAACCAGGAACGCAGCCGCCTCAAAAAAGGTGCTTTTTTCTTTGAAGATGGTCGGCGGGTCCTGATCTTTACTCAAAAACGTTTGGAAATGGGACGCAGCCGGAACAATGACATTGTTTTGAGGTTTCTTCCCAAATCCGAACAGAACAATGCTGATTCCCGCTCGATTTCCAGGACCCATTTTTTGCTCGAACTGACCTCCGAGGGAATTGACATCACTGACAAATCCGGCAGTGGTATAGAGGTCAATCAAAGCGTTGTCGAATCGGTTGAAAAGATTCGGGACTTTTATGCGGATACCACCGATATTGAGCTCGGCGTCACCGGCTCCGTCAACCGTTCGTTTGACCTCGAGATGGTCACCTTTACCCCCGGACGGGATGACCACCCTGAACAGCTTGAGTTTTGGGAAGAAATCTATTGTGAACTGGTCGGCGGGCGGATGTCGGGCCTTTCCCGCCAATCACTTGCTGTCGGCCTTAATGCCATTCGTTTTGATCGAAAGGATGACTTGGCTGACCGGGAAAGCTACCTGTTGTTGACCCGCGAAGTTTTGATCGGCAGTTCAAACGAGTGTGGTATTGTGCTGGCAAAACATGTGCCTCGGCCATTGGCCGCACTCCGCTATATTAATAGTTCGTTCTGGCTCGAGCCGTTGCCGGGCATCGAAAATGTGCAGGTCGAAGAGGCGGTGGTAAAGCCGAAAACGATGGTCCCGCTGACGCCCGGCATGCGGGTCCAGTTTGGCGACGAAGTGGCCACCTTCGATCACCCCAGGCAGACCCACCTGGACGATTGACGACCTGTCGATTCGAGTTTAATCGGACGGTTCGGCGGACTGTTTTTTCTTGATGTAATCGATTGCCTTCAGGTAATCACCGACGTTCCACAGTTTGATCGTTTTGTCGTGACTACCCGATGCAATCAACTGGCCATCGGGGCTAAAGGCGACGCTTACGACATGAGATCCATGCCCTTTTAGGGTGGTTAGGGTGGTCAGTTCTTTCTTGCTCTTGACGTCCCACAGTTTGATTGAACTCCCACTGGAAGCGAGCGTCTGGCCATCGGGGCTGAACACGACGCTAACGACAGAATGTTTATGACCCTCGAGCGTACCGAGTTCTTTTCCGCTCTTGACGTCCCACAGTTTGATCGTTTTGTCCCAACTACCCGATAAAATTTGCTGGCCATCGGGGCTAAAGGCGACGCCGATGACATGATTTGTATGCCCTATGAGCGTGCCGCGTTTTTGGATGCTTTGGCCAAGTATACGTTTTGCCTCTCGATCTGTTAACTGTTCGCGCAGTACGGCCAGGTTTCCCGGCTTGCCGCGCAACTCCACCGCGCGATCAACCAGCGTGAGCAATCCATCAAGATCACGACCCTTGACGCGCTTTTTGATGGTCGTGATCAGGTCACTCAATTGCTGTTTTTCAGATTCGAGCTTGCGCAGGGACGAGACCACCTCCGGCGATCGCATCGGCCCGGGAATCACCTCAATCGCCTCGATCGCCGCGTTGTAGTCAAACGCGGCTCGGTGTTTTTTGGATTCTTCGAAATGTTTTTGGTGCTCGAGCAGTTCACCCCGCAGTTTCAGCATTTTTTCAGAATCGGGTCGCAGTTCAAGGTATTCCTCGACGAACGGCAACAGTCCCTGTGAGCGTTTACTTTTAACTGTTGGCCGAATAAACCAACTCAAGCCAAACGGAGCATTTTCTGGCGGTTTCATTTCCAGCCATTTTCCCGTTTCAATGAAATGGTCAATTTCATTTTCGAGTTCCTCGAGGCGGTCTTTTTTCTTGGTGGCCGACTGTTGCAGCGTTTCTGTTTCCTTGGTGAGATAATCTTTTTGGATTTTTTCCAGTTGTTGAAGGCACTGATCGTAGTCTTGTTGTTCGTAAAACGTTTGGGCCTTGGCCGCGAGTTCTTCCGTTTCTGTTTTAAGTTCCCGTTCCCGTTCTATCAGTTTGTCATGTATCCGTTGTACAGAGGTTCGGTTGGGCTGGAGGTCCAATAATTGTTTTGCAATTTCCAATTGGTCCATCCGTGTTTTTTTCGCCTTGGGAATCCGCTTTTTCAACAAGCCGTCAAGCCGTTTTATCTCGGTAACGGTAATGGTCAGTTCGTCGACCACCTCCTGGGGAGTCTGGGAATGGCCCTGTACGGATTGGCCCATGAGTGCAATGGGAACCTGTTCCAGAGTACGTATACCCGAATCGTAATCGAATTCTGCTTGGTGGGATTTGGCCTCCGTCATTAATTCGACGATCCGCTTCTGCTCCAGCTCTTTTTTCTCGTCAATACGGGCGACAAATTCATCCGCATATTGGTTGTCGCCGTCGACCCGCGGATCGTAAGCGTCCCGGTAGGCGGACGCTTGTTCCCTCGCCTTGTCAAATTCACAGGCTTGCAGCAGCCGTTCGAGTTTGGAACGTTGCCTGGTTCGTTTCTTCTGTAATTTCTGGATCTCCTCTTGTTGTCTGGCTCCACACTCACCACACGCTTTGTCCCAGACCGGGATGCTCTCGTTGCAGCCGAGGCAGTCGACGCGGAGCGAGGCACCGCAGCCGGTACAGTATTTTTTAGTATCCTTGTTCTTGGCATGACACTCGGGGCACTCGCCCTGGCCGAGCTCGGCGACTGCCTCCACCGCCGGCTGATCCGGCGCCGCGAGACTGGATCGCAAAGCATCCCGAAACTCTCGAGCCGTTTGGTAACGGTCATCCTTCGCTTCCTCCAGCGCCTTGTCCAGTACATCCTGTAATTGCGGCGGCACCTTCTTGAGTCGTATCACCTTGGGACTCTCACCGGTTAAAACCTGGTACAACGTCGCGGCCAGGCTCCACAGGTCACTCCGCTGGTCGACCAGTGCCGCGTCCCTGCGTTGTTCGGGTGGCATAAAGTCGAGCGTGCCC
>JABACA010000211.1 GCA_014237975.1 Mariniblastus sp.
TGGGTGGACCTTTTTGCCAACAACTGGAACAGATGGTTTCAGAAGAATGCCAAACTGAATTTGCTGTCGGTTGCGCATCTGGCAGCGACGCACTGTTGTTGGCATTGATGGCGATCGGTGTCGAACCAGGGGACGAAGTCATTTGTCCCAGCTTTACGTTCTTTGCAACCGCCAGTGCTATCCACCGATTGGGAGGCAAACCCGTTTTTGTCGATATTGATCCTCAGAACTTTAACCTGGCACCATCGCAGATTCAGTCGTTGATAACCGATCGCACCAAGGCGATTATCCCTGTGCATCTTTTTGGTCAATGTTGCGACATGGATCCCATCATGGACATCGCCAGGGAAAACAATCTTCACGTTATTGAAGATGCGGCTCAATCGCTGGGAGCTTCCTATAAAGGAAAACCAGCTGGAGGTATCGGTTCGATTGGGTGTTTCAGCTTTTACCCTACCAAAAACCTGGGCGGTTTTGGCGACGGCGGGATGTTGACGACCAACGATCCCGAGTTGGCAGATCGTTTGAGGCTATTGGCCAACCATGGCATGCAACCTCGTTATTTTCACCAGGTCGTTGGCATCAACAGTCGGCTTGATTCGCTTCAAGCGGCTGTGCTGGGCATCAAGATGCGTCACCTGTCGCGCTGGTCGGCAATGCGATCAGAGAATGCAAAGCAGTACGACAAATTGCTGGTTGAATTTGGTTTGTCTTCCTTGGTCGAGTCACCCGCCAATTCGAATGACGGGGTCCACGTCTGGAATCAATACAGCATTCGAGTGCCAGGTGGACAACGAGATCAGGTCCGTCAAGCATTGGCCGACATGAACGTAGCATCGGAAATTTACTATCCCATTCCGCTTCATCAGCAAGCCTGTTTTCGTTACTTGAATGTTGATCCTGAAACGATGGTTCAAACGGAACAAGCGGCTCAAGAAGTTCTGGCATTGCCAATCTTTCCCGAGTTGACCAAACGGGAACAACGTCACGCGGTTGATTGTTTAGCCAAGGTTGTTTTGGCTGGCCATTCCCAGATGCGGATGGCTTCCTAGTCCATCGTCCTTGCACTACGGCAATGACTATGGTTTTTACTGATCGAGTGCCGCAAACGGGAATGTGGGCGAGGGTGTTCTGGCGTCCCGCATCAACTGGGTCAAATGTTTGACCATTTCCGGATGTTCAACAGCGATGTTGTTGGTTTCTGCCATGTCATCTGACAGGTTGTACAACTGCACCTTGGCGCCGGGATTTTTAAGTAGCCCAGTCCGAATCGCTTTGTAGTCGCCCTTGCGTATGGCCTGTTGTCCTCCGTAGGCAGGGAATTCCCAGTAGAGATATTCGTGTTGGTCTTGTCGGTCTTTTTGCAGCAAGGTAGGGGCCAGACTGATCCCATCGGTGGGAGTGGTAACGCGGGATTCGGTCAAGTCGGCAATCGTGACGAACAGGTCCCAAAAGGCACCGATATGATCGGATTCCTGACCCGGTTGGATTTGACCGGGCCAAGATATCACCAGTGGTACACGGATACCGCCTTCATAGAGCGAGCCCTTGCGGCCACGAAAGGGGCCAGCCGAATTGAAAAATTCTGAATCGGTACCGCCCAGCCGGGCGGGGGCGGGGCCGTTGTCTGACGTAAAAATAAACAGGGTATCGTTTTTGAGCCCATAATGTTCAATCCTTTGCATGATCTTTCCGATGTCACGGTCCATGTGTGAAATCATCGCGGCATACCCGGCTCTCGGTTTGGGGTGAGGAATGTAACCACGATGTTTGTATTCGGCCTCCTGTATCTCACTGCCAAACTCAGCCACTGAAGTTTCGGGAACCTGAATCGCCAGGTGCGGAATCGCGAACGGCAGGTACAGGAAAAAGGGGCGATTTCGGTTGGCGTCAATGAACTCCAGGGCGACCTCTGTGAAACGATCCTGTGAATAGGTTTGGCCGGTCGCTGTTCGGTCGTTGCCGGGCTGCATTTCACGTTGATCGTTACGCCATAGGAAACGGGGGTAATGATTGTGGGCGTGACGTTGGCAATTAAACCCGTAAAACAGGTCGAATCCTTGTCGATTAGGGTCTCCACTGGAGCCTTCGAAACCAAGTCCCCATTTCCCGATAGCAGCCGTCGCGTAGCCACGTTTCTTTAATACTTCTGCAATCGTGACCGCTTCATCCGAAATTGGATTTTGACCCGGGAAAAAAAGCGGGTCGTCTTTTCCCATGTTTTTTCTGCTCGCCGGGTTTCCGTTGTTTCGTATCTCGGCGTGTCCCTGGTGCATTCCGGTAAGCAAGCTGCAGCGGGACGGGGCGCAAACCGTTTGCCCCGAGTAAAATTGAGTGAACTTAATTCCCTCGGTCGCAATCCTGTCAATATTAGGGGTTTCGATCCACTTTTGACCGTAGCAACCAAGTTCACCATAGCCGAGATCATCGGCCAATATCAGAACAATATTCGGCGGTCGGTTTGACCGACCAGGCAGGTTGCCCGAATCGGCATTGACCAGCGCGTTCACGAGTACCAGCAAAATCAGTGACAGGAAAGTTTTTAGAATTTTCATTAGCCGCACCATGCAATTGAACTCTGGCAAGTTAAAATCTGTGCCAAACAAAGACCCCATTCAAACTGGAGTGAGTGTTGATGGCAAGTTGTGATCGAAGATTCGGTCGCATTAACCCCCTTTCTTTTGCCGGTGCGAGCCGGTTAAACTCGCAATTTACAAGATTTTTGGATATCCATGCTGAAAAACGTTCCCGTTCAAAAACTCCGACATGGCGAGTTGACCATTGAAGGTTACTCGCGAGCAGCGGTACAGACCTATTGGCGAATTGCCGAGTTGAAAATCGGTTTTGATTTAGGTGCGCACCCATGGGATTTCATGGGAACTCCGACCTGGATGATATCGCACGTGCATCTGGATCATATTGCAGCCTTGCCATTGTATGTGGCTCGCCGGCGATTGATGAAAATGGCGCCGCCTAAAATTTTCCTGCCGGAATATGCAGTCGACCTTGTTCGACAGATGTTGCGTAGTTTTGAAAAGCTGGACCGCGGACGTTTGCCCTGTGAGTTAATTGGCGTTTCAGATGGCCAGGAATTTGAACTTTCTCGGGAACTGGTTATCCGAGTTCTGAAGACGCAACACACAGTGCCAAGTGTTGGATATGTCATCTTTGAACGTCGTCACAAACTGAAGTCCACGTATGCTGAATTAAGTGGAGAAGAAATTCGGGACTTGCGGCAGGCCGGAACGGAAGTCACGGAAGAAAAAAGAGTGCCCCTGGTAGGGTTTACGGGAGATACGTCCCCGGGTGGCTTGGATGACAATCCCCTCTTTTTCGAAACCAAAATATTGATTACTGAATTGACGTTTGTTGCTCCGGATCACCGCAAGCAGTTGATTCACAAACATGGTCATATGCACCTGGATGATTTCGTGGAACGGCAATCACAATTTAAAAACGAGGTTATCATCGCGGGACATCTGAGTACCCGTTACAGTCGTCAACAGGCCGAGAGATTGGTGCGCAAGAAATTGCCTGACTTGATAGGGAATCGGCTGCATCTTTGGGGGTGACGATGGGGGAAATGGCTATTGGCACATTCAACCAAGCCCGCTCACTGTATGTCCACATTCCGTTTTGCCAACATCGATGTGGCTATTGCAACTTTACCTTGATTGCCGGGCGAGACGATTTAGTTGACAGGTACTTGGATGCTCTGGAATCCGAGGTCAGTCGATGGTCGGGTAGTTTTGAGCTGGACACGTTGTTTCTTGGTGGTGGTACTCCCAGTCACTTGCGGCCGCACCAACTGGAACGTCTTGGCCAAATTATCCGCGGGCGGTTTGAACTCTCACCGGAATTGGAATACACCGCGGAGTGTAACCCCAACGATCTGCGGACGCCGGTTGTGGAGGCTTTGTGTGACATGGGAGTCAATCGGTTGAGTCTGGGCATTCAGTCGTTTGACGATGGCAAGCTCGAGTTCCTGGAACGGACGCATGATCGAGGCGACGCGATCGGGGCGATTCAATTGGCCCGCCAATCATTCAACGATGTTTCATTCGACCTGATTTTTGCCTGCCAGGATGAATCGGAGACGGAGTGGCGTACGGACCTGGAAACGGCGTTGGCCCAGCATCCCGATCATATTTCTGTTTATGAACTGACTTTTGAAAAGGGGACTCGATTCTGGAATCGCCTGAATCGGGCCGAGCTGACTCGGGTCGATGAAGATACGCGTGCCGCGCTGTACCTGCAGGCCATCGACGAGTTGGCTTCATCAGGATTCGAACATTACGAAATCAGCAGCTTTTGTCGTCCTGGGTACCGTTGTCGACATAACCAGGTCTATTGGTGTGGCAAACCGTTTTTGGCGGCAGGCCCGGGAGCGAGTCGATTCATGGATGGGGTCCGAGAAACAAATCATCGAAGCACGACCCGCTACCTGCAGTTAATCGAGTCTGGAAAATCACCTGTCGCTGAGTCGGAGGTTCTGGATCAGCGTGGCCTGGCAAAGGACCTTGTTGCTTTCGGTCTGCGGATGCTCGACGGCATCAGTGTGGAGTCCTTTCGAAGGAGCACTGGACAGGACTTGATCGATTTCCTTGGTCCTACCGGCGAGATGTTGTGTGAACAGAGTCTGATTTCATTTCGTCGTGGCACCTGCCAGTTAACCGACAGAGGAGTTCTTCTTTACGATTCGATTGCTATGCAAATTTACCGGCTGGACTGAGGCCGTTTCAAACATCATTTCAGAAGTCTTGTTGGCAAGTTGCTTAGTCTTCGGGAATTTACAATGTAGAATCAATGAAGTCGCCAGTTAAATCACTGTAACAGATGGAAAAGCAAGATGGGTTATCTCTCGTGTCCGAAATGTCAAGGCAATGCTCCGGGTGGAAGAGGATGTTGGATTTGGGGGTTGGTCATCATCTTCTTTCCGATAGGGTTGCTCTTCCTTTTGATCAAGCCCACCTACACCTGTTCGAATTGTCGTTTCAGGTTCAATGGTTGACTCCAGGGCGACAGCTGCCTAACCCCCTGGCTATGGCAAGCGTGGTTTCTTACCTGCACTGCAAAACGCCTGGTATTAGTCCAGGCTGTCTTGGGTGGCGGGTGTTGGCTCGAGCTCTTCCTTTTTCTGACGTAGCAGATTGATTTTGGCTTTGGCCAATCGGATAACAGATTCATACTCTTGGCGGTCCGCAAAAGTAGTAATAATCTCTGCCAA
The DNA here is from genome assembly GCA_014237975.1 of Mariniblastus sp. Classification (GTDB taxonomy): domain Bacteria; phylum Planctomycetota; class Planctomycetia; order Pirellulales; family Pirellulaceae; genus Mariniblastus. Next base: position 5,228 of record JABACA010000211.1, read on the forward strand.
TTTACGAGTTGATTTGGCAATTTGCTCGGGTGTATCGGCCGTTGCCAGTGTCTCGATCAGTTCGGTTAATGGGCCCGTTTCGGACGGCAATGGTCTGGCCCTGTCCATCTCGGCCAATCTGTGGTGGGCCTCTATGTGAATGTGACGCTCATCCCCATTGGGATCAACGATCCTTAACAAGCTTTGATATTCCGCTCGCGCCTGTTCAAGCTGGTCCTGGCTCTGCAGCTTGATCGCTTTGCCAATTCGCAGGGTGTTTTCGGACTGGGTCCATAAGGCACGACCATTTTCAGCCTGTTCTACCATGGTGCGTCTTCGCGATTCATAGTACAGGTCCGTAGCCGGTTCGAAAAACTCATCGTCACTTCCGCGATCGATAATAGTTTGCAGGTTGTTTCTGGCGCGTCTCCATTGACTGCTGTCCTCCGATTCCATCATGAGTTCCGATTGTTGGTAAAGTTGATTACTGCTGGTGGGCAGCATGAAAAAACAGATGATGGCGATAATTAGCAGCAATGAGCCAATAAGAAATGGAACGCGGTTGAAAAACGAACGCTCGTCAGCCTGCGACGTTTTTGATTTCTTGCCGAGTAATCGACGGGCCTCCGTTTTATCAGTGCCTGCTGTTAACGGGTTGAAGTTGCCAGAGATCTGGGTAACGGCAGCTTTCCTGGTCGTATCGATCTTTTTGATTTCATCAAAAGCAAGAACAACGGCGCGAGCCGAATGGGGTCGTTTGCGTGGCAACGGGGCGAGCATTTGACAGGTGATCCGGTCCAGCCAGATCGGGCAATTCATGGTATAGGCTGCCACCGAGGGCACCGCTTGTTCCATTTTTCTACGGTTCATTCTTCCCATCG
>JABACA010000212.1 GCA_014237975.1 Mariniblastus sp.
GGGAACACGTATTCGTTCAATGGGCTGCGGGGGGAACCATGCACAAACATGAAATCGCCCTGCCGGTGTGTTCGTGGGAGCGCGGCCAGAAAGTTCCAGCGGTCTTCACATCCCTCGTAAGACGTGTCTTCCAGTTCTCGGCGGGTCCAAAAAATTGCTTTTTCAGCGCCGCTACTGAATCCGTCCGGGTCAAACAGTGCGCCGTTATCATGATTGCCCAGCAGGCAGACCTCTAAATCCGTACACAGGTCAATACACTCTCTTGGATTGGGGCCGTAACCAATAACGTCACCTAGACAGTAAATTTCGGAAATCCCCTGTCCGCGGATATCTTCCAAAACTACTGTGAGAGCTTCGATGTTGCCGTGAATATCACTGATGATCGCTCGTTTGGTCACGCTTGGCCTGATACCTGAAAAATATTTGAGACTACCGACCGGTTAGCAGGCGGTCGCCCAGCATGTTGTCGAGATCGGAGATGGCATGAATTTTTTGCCGAGTCAATTCTACATCGTATTCGACGCGATGATACTGGACTGTGTTTTCGTGGGTATCCAGAATGATGTAGCAGGCGCGAGGATCTTCATCGCGCGGTTGCCCGACACTGCCAACATTGATCATGCATTTATCGGTTGTTAGTCGAAAAAAATTATCTTGCTGCCTCGGTTCCAGGAAGGAACCTGATTCGGTAAAGATGCCAGGAATGTGGGTATGCCCTTGGAAACAATACTGTTCAAACCGCTTCATCAACATTTGCATGCGGGATTTTTCATAGATATGTTCCGGGAAAACATATTCGTTGGTCGGGTCTCTCGGCGAACCGTGAACAAACAGGTATTTACCCTCGTCATGCCGTCGGGGCAATTCGCCTAAAAAATCCCACCGTCGATCCGATAGTTCCAGATTTGCGTTGTCACTTTCCAGTTGATCCCGCGTCCAAAAAATGGCCTTCATGGCAACTGGATTAAAACCCTCCGGATCAAAAATGGCTGCCTGATCATGATTGCCCAGGATGGTCAGTTGGCAGTTTTCCATGACTTGGTCAAGGCACTTCAACGGGTCGGGGCCATAGCCGATGATATCGCCCAGACAGATAATTTCGTCAACTGCTTGCTCTTTGATGTGTTGCAATACCATCGTCAGAGCTTCGTAGTTTCCGTGGATATCGCTGATGACGGCGCGCTTCACGAAATAACCCTATGAAAAGTATGATGGAAGATGGTATACGTATACAGCGCCTAGGAAAACTCTTGGGCACACTCCATGAATCGCGCACCCAGTTGCTTCAGCCGAAACCGCTAGTTTAAGGACAAACCGGGTGATTTGCAATTCTACAAATAAACCCTCTTAATCAGTGGATCGACGTGACCCTGCCTAAATATGTAGCTTAGCCGGAGAAAGGCAACTTTGCGGATTTTAGCAATCGAATCGTCAGGACGACTGGCCAAAGTTGGCTTGTTTGAGAAATCCAAAAGGGTGGCTGAATCGGTCCCGCCGGATTCCAATCAAAATGGGCCCCTGGTTTCCGATCGCCCAGCTCAGTCCAGTTCTCGCCAGTTGGTCCCAGAAATCCAAGCGTTGCTGGATCGCGCGGATTGGGAAATGCAGGATATTGAGTTGATTTGTCTTACCATCGGTCCAGGTTCCTTTACCGGTTTACGGATTGGGATGGTTACCGCCAAGTCGCTTTGCTACGCAGCAGGCGCCCGGATCATTGGCATACCGGCTTTACAGGCAATCGCCCGGCAAACTCAAGAACGGATGCAGCTGACCGCCGGTCGCACGATCAGCGTGGTCGTGAATGCCCACCGACAGCAGCTGTTTTGTTCCAAATTTACTGCCGGTACAACGGAATTGATTGTTGGCGATGGCGCTGTCTCGATTGAAAATCGTGCCGACTGGTTCGAACAAGTGAGTTCTCAGGATGTGGTGACCGGCAGTGGATTGAAGCAATTGGATTCCCCCTTGCTTGAATCGCTGGCTGAACGCGTTGCCCCGATCGATTGTTGGTCGCCCCATACGTCGATGATTGCAAGGATCGGTTGGGAGTTGGCAGAATCGGGTCGCTATGATGACCTCTGGACGATCCAGCCTCGTTATTACCGCCCCAGTTATGCGGAAATCTAATCCGCACGACTTTGCCGCGGATAGGCGATTAAAGGCAGGTCAGTCATTCACTTTAAATTGTCAGTTTCCCCTGGCAGATGGTTGTTGACATTATCAGACGTATTTAAAATCTGCCCTAATTAATCAAAGCGAATTCTCACAAACTCTTATTGGAATAAATCTGTCTCGTGGCCAATTTTGGTTTCATTATCGACAATCGTCGATGTATTGGGTGTCACGCCTGTACTGTCGCTTGCAAATCGGAACACGAGGTTCCGATTGGCGTCAATCGAACCTGGGTCAAGTATATTGAGAAAGGGCAGTTCCCTAATTCAAGACGTTTGTTCTCGGTGATGCGGTGCAACCACTGTGACAACGCTCCCTGCGTTGAGATCTGTCCAGTGACCGCATTGTTTCGGCGTCCCGATGGCATCGTTGACTTTGACAACCGTCGTTGTATTGGCTGCAAAGCCTGTATGCAAGCTTGCCCTTATGACGCACTCTATATCGATCCTAATACGAACACCGCAGCCAAATGCAACTATTGCGCTCACCGAATTGATATTGGCCTTGAACCTGCGTGCGTTAACGTTTGCCCGACCCAAGCCATTATTTCTGGCGATCTGGATGATCCTGAATCAAAAATTTCGCAACTCAAGAGCCGCCAACAGGTCACGGCCAGGAAAACCGAGAAAGGAACGTTGCCGTCGCTGTTTTACATCGATGCCGATTCCGATTCACTCGATCCGGTTGCGACGGAGGTCGAGGAGTCTTCGATGTGGGGTTCCCAGTCCAGCGGTGTGGGGCACTATGCCCAGCATTCTCAACACGCCCTGGATCGCCTGGGGGAACTGTTGAGTCTGGGTGAACGTTCGGACATGATTCAGAACGATCCCGCCACGACCCCACCTCCTGAAACGAAAGCGGCCGGCATCGTGCAATCAATGGCACCGCTGCCCCGCCGCGCTTACGATGCGCCGCAAAAGGGGGTGCTGTGGGGCTGGCAGGTCAGCGGCTATTTGTGGACTAAATCGATTGCGACCGGTGTCGTGATGGTGCCGCTGCTGGCCCATCTGTTGAATTTGGTAAATGTCAGTTCCTCTGTTGAGATGATTGGTATTTTGATCGCGATGTTTTTCATGGCGTTGACCGGCGGTCTGTTAGTTTGGGATCTGGATCAACCCAAGCGGTTTTTAAATGTACTCTTGAGACCCCAATGGCGAAGTTGGTTGGTGCGTGGCGCTTACATTATCACAGCTTTCATGGCGGTATTGCTGGTCTATGCCGTGATGATATTGACGGATCGCGGATTTTTCTTCGAATCGTTTGTTCAACTTGTATTGTTTCTGTTGGCAGCGCTGACAGCGACCTATACCGCGTTTCTTTTTGCACAGGCCAAGGGCCGCGATTTCTGGCAGTCGCCCATGTTGCCCCTGCACATGTTGAATCACGCGGTGATTGCGGGGGCTGCCACGTTAACGTTCATTGACCTGACGGGAACGGATGCCTGGCAGACCTTTCTGCAAACCGTTTTGAAAATCACCTTGCTGGTCAACCTGGTATCGACCGGATTTGAACTGTTTTCGCCACATCCTACGGTGGATTCGAGCCGGGTCGCAAATAGTATATGGCGCGGTCATTACCGGTTCCTGTTTTGGGGTGGCGTGATTGGAATGGGGACACTCGCTCCTCTGATCCTCCTGGCTCTCATGCCAGAGTTGCCACAGGTTGCTGGTATCCTGGCCGTGTGTGGCGTTTTCATTGCCCAGCATATTTGGGTGCGGGCTCCACAGCAGATTCCTTTAAGTTGAGCAATTGGTAATTCATGAACCAACCGAAACCCAGCTTGATTGAACGCTTGGCTACCAAGCTAAAGTTGATTCCTGAAATTCAGGATGCCTCGAAAGACCGTCCGGTGGATCCGAATGACCTGGTCCAACTCAATCGGTTTCCGCCGGCAGAGCAATGGGATAGCTGGACCGAATTTGATTCCACCAGCTGGCCAGAGCAGGTGCAACGGGAGTACATGATCGTTCCGACGACCTGTTTTAACTGCGAGTCGGCTTGTGGGTTACTGGGTTACATTGACAAACAGACGGGCGAGGTCCAGAAGTTCGAGGGGAACCCTTACCATCCCGGCAGCCGAGGGAGAAACTGTGCCAAGGGGCCGGCGACCATCAACCAGATCAAAGATACGGACCGAATCCTGTATCCCCTCAAGCGGAAAGGAGACCGTGGTAGTGGCCAGTGGGAGCGAGTTTCTTGGGAGCAGGCCTTGACGGAAATCGCTGATCGGATCTCGAAGGCGATTCGCGAAAAACGAAACAATGAGATTGTCTACCACGTTGGGCGTCCCGGCCACGAAGGTTATATGGATCGCGTTCTCAACGCCTGGGGTGTCGACGGTCATAACAGTCATACGAATGTCTGCAGCGCTGCGGCGCGGTTGGGTTACACGTTGTGGCACGGATACGACCGGCCATCGCCCGATCACACCAATGCCCAGTTTATCCTGTTAATCAGTGCCCACCTGGAGTCGGGGCATTATTTTAATCCACACGCCCAGCGGATCATCGAAGGATTGTTGTCGGGTGCCAAGTTGGCCGTCGTGGATACTCGACTTTCGAACTCGGCCAGCGTTGCCGATTATTGGTTACCCACTCAACCCGGCAGTGAAGCGGCGTTGTTGTTGACGTTTTGCCGTGAACTTCTTGTCCAGCGCACATTCAACGAGACGTTCGTTCGAGAGTGGGTTAACTGGCGAACTTACATGCAGGAATTGCACCCGGAAAAGCCTTGTGAATTCGAAGCATTTATCAATGCCTTGATCGAGGATTATTCGCAGTTCACTCCCGAATTTGCTGCCCAGGAATGTGGTGTATCGGTGGACATGATCCGGGAGGTTGCCGTTGAAATTGGCCGTGCCGGCAGCCGATTGGCCACGCATACGTGGCGGAGTGCTTCGGCAGGTCATTTAGGCGGCTGGTGCGTGGCCCGCAGTCTCCAGTTTCTGAATGTGTTGACCGGTAGCGTCGGCACCAAAGGTGGTACATCGCCCAGTGGCTGGAACAAGTTCAAGCCAACGTTTTTTGATAACCCACCTGCCCACAAATTCTGGAACGAACTGCATTTTCCCGATGAATACCCCTTAGCCCATTACGAAATGAGTTTTCTGCTGCCGCATTTTCTCAAAGATGGCCGCGGTAAAATTGACACATACTTCTCGCGTGTTTTCAACCCGGTTTGGAGTTACCCGGACGGGTTTTCCTGGATCGAGGTTTTGCGGAATACGGACCTGATTCAATGTCATGTGGCGATGACGCCGACCTGGAATGAAACGGCTTACTTTGCCGATTTTGTCCTGCCGATGGGACATGCCAGTGAACGCCATGACCTGAACAGCTATGAAACCCACAGTGGCAAGTGGATCGCGTTCCGTCAGCCAATCCTCCGCGAAGCGGCCCGCCGCAACGGAAAGCCGGTCGAGTTCACCTATCAAGCCAACCCGGGGGAAGTTTGGGAGGAAGACGAATTCTGGATCGAACTCTCCTGGAAGATGGATCCGCAGGGTGATCTGGGAATTCGTGAACATTTCCTTTCTCCCTATCGCGCAGGTGAGAAAGTGACGATCGACGAATATTACCAGTTCATTTTTGAACATACCAAAGGCCTGCCCGAGGCGGCCAAGGCAGAGGGGTTGTCGCCGCTGGACTACATGAGGAAATTCGGCGCATTCGAAGTCGAGAAATTCATCTATGAAAAACATCTGGATCCACTCGACGAATCGACGATCAAAGACGCTCAGGTTGATCCCGACACAGGCTCCGTCGTTCAGGGCGGGAAAGTGGTAGGAGTCATGATCGATGGCAAACCGCGACAGGGA
>JABACA010000213.1 GCA_014237975.1 Mariniblastus sp.
GATGAGGGCTGGGCATACCTTGGTCTTAGCTGGGAGTTTTCGAAAAGACAGTGATGGAAAAAAAAGTGGCATTCCTAAATTGATGCAATCTCCCTTGTGGGGGCCCTTGTTCAGGAAAGTAAAATCGGAATCCAATGAGATCGAGTTGGTGTTTGTGATTACGCCCCGCTTTATCAGTGACGTCGATCCAACGGTGGCGTCCAAAGTGGGTGTTGGCCAGTTGACCGAGCCACCGTCGAATCATGAGCTCTATATCAACGGTTATGTCGAAGTCCCCAAGTGCCAAGATGACTGCCCCACCAACGATCGGTTTGATGATCCATCGACCCGGTATGCTCCCCAGATCCAGCCAGCCATCCAGCAGGCCATACAACAGCCTTCCCCGACCCTACAGGGCGGTGGCAGCAATATCCAGCTGGGACCGGCGATCGAGCCACAGCCGCAGGTTCTGCCCACGCCGGCGGTCGAGCCGCCCGTCGAGGAGCAGACGCCTGGTCAAACGGATGAATCCGTCAATCGTCCGGCGGTTACGCCGGCGAAACCACCGATCATCAGCTATAATTTCCAAGAAGGGGCTGTCCGATCCCTGCAGGCAAGCAACGATCCCAAATAAGCGGATCGATTCATGGGCGGAAGGTTTGATAATGACTTCCAGTTCAATTCAGCTAAGGGACAGTGAATGGCATTGAAATGAGTGGAACTTTAAGAATTTCAATCTGCGATCCGAATGAAACCAGCCGGGATGATCTCAAGAAATTCCTGGTCGGCATGGACAACGTCTGGCTGGAAGCCGATTGTTCCCGCTACGAGTTTTTTGTCGAAATTGTTGAACAGACAACGCCCGATTTGGCAGTCATCGATCTCGACGCGAATGAGCAAAATGCGTTAGATCTGATCGAGAAAATTCATGGCAAGTTTCCCAATACGGGGATTGTTGCCATCAGTTCCCGCAGCGATGGTCAGTTGATCCTGAGTGCGATGCGAGCAGGCGCTCGAGAATACCTTAACTCCCCGATTCAGATCGAAGAGTTGATGGGAGCCTTGGACCGGGTGGCGTCGACCTCGGCCGACGGTAGTAGCCGGCCCAAAAAATCCGGTTCGATCATTTCGGTGGCCGGTGTTTCCGGTGGTGTCGGGACAACATCCGTTGCGGTTAACATCGCCTGCGCGCTGGGCCGGAGTGCCGACAACAGCGTGGTTCTTGTCGATCTCGATTTGTCATTAGGTGATGCGGACGTGTTCCTGGATTTGATCCCCGAATACACCTTGCTGGACGTGACCCAGAATATTTCACGTTTGGATCTTGCCCTGATGCGCAAATCGTTAACCAGGCACGAGTCCGGAATCTACCTGTTGCCGCGTCCCATCCAGTTGCAGGACATGAATGCGGTTGACACGGAAGATCTCAAAAAAGTGATCGGCTTGCTGAGAGCTTCCTTCACGCACATCGTGTTCGACCTGTCGAAATCATATAACCATCTTGATATTGCAGCTTTGCAATTATCAGACCATATCCTGATGTTAACCCAACTCGATTTACCTTGTCTGCGCAATGTGGTTCGCTTGTTATCGTCACTGGATGCCTATGACGGAGTCAATGAAAAAGTAAAAATCGTGGTGAATCGAACGGCGCCTGACAAGAGTCAGATCAACGAAAAGAAAGCGGAAGAAACCATCGATCGCGAGATATTCTGGCGGATTCCTAATAATTATCAAGTGATTTCCGAATGTCGCAACAACGGCATTCCTCTGCATGTGCATTCGCCCAAAGCGGCCATTACCAATTCCATTTCGGAGCTTGCCCACAAGCTGGATAGTGAAGATTTGGGTGATTCTTCCAGCCAAGGTGACGACCAGGGAAAGAAGGGTGGTTGGCTGAAGTTCCTTTCAAAATAGAGCTTTTTGCCCGCTTGTATCAGCAAGGCTGTTTTCTTTTGAACCGCTGCATTGCTGGGAGCCGTTTTTCTGTTGTGGTATCCTGAGTGCTCGCCGTTAAAATGGTGCCAGTTCTTCCATGGTTTTCGACCTTCCAGTGAAATGATTTTGACCAGGAACCCAGTTTTGCAAACAACCTTATTCATCAGGACCCTGTTCTTTACTGGAGCGCTGTTGGGGTTGGGCTGTCACTCCAGCTTGCCTGCTCCTCCCGAGACGGATTCCGACGTCGTCTCCCACGATTCTGCCGATCCGGATGTTTCCGTTGCCCCCGACAACGGCCTGAATTCGCCAACTGGCGAAGTTCCATCAGCCGACAAGCACCCTCAAGACAAACCGGGCCGCGCACTGTTTGACGGCAGTACCATGGCAGGTTGGGAAGCAACCAATTTTGGTGGTGAAGGCGAAGTCGAAGTCGCAGACGGTTCGATTCAACTGGCCATGGGATATCCAATGACGGGGGTTACATCGATCCATGAATCCCTGCCCACTGTCAATTACGAAATTTCACTGGAGGCGATGCGTATTGAAGGAATTGATTTTTTTTGTGGGCTGACCTTTCCCGTGGGTGAATCCCATTGCTCACTGATCGTTGGTGGTTGGGGTGGTACGATCGTCGGGTTGTCCAACATTGACGGAATGGATGCTGCCAACAACGACACCATGCTCCATATGGATTTTGATAATGAACGTTGGTACCGCATACGGTTAAGAGTCATACCCGGGAAAATCTTAGTCTGGATCGACGATAAATTGGTTATTGATAAAGATGTCGAGGGGGTTGAGCTGGCGGTTCGTAATGAAGTCCTTCCATCTCGCCCGTTAGGGGTTTGTGGATTTCAGTCTCAATGTGCAATCAAGAATATTTTACTGAAAACGGTTGCCGGCGATGGCTCAAAACCGGAAACCGATTCGATCCCGCGTGTGAACTCATCTTCCGGACCGATTAAGCAGGACAAGTAGTTTGGATATCCAACCCGACGATGTTTTTATGGGGCAGGCTTTAGGGCTGGCCCGCGAGGCGTTTGAATTGGATGAAGTACCCGTGGGTGCAGTCATTGTTCATGAGGGCCGTGTGATTGCTGCCGCACATAATCGATGTGAGCAGTTGCGCGACGCAACCGCTCACGCAGAAATGATGGCCATTACACAGGCCGCGGAATCGGTCGGGGATTGGCGTCTGGAGAATTGTGTCCTGTATGCAACACTGGAGCCTTGCATCATGTGTGCCGGGGCCATTCTTCAATCCAGGATTTCGAGGGTCGTATTCGGTGCCATGGATCCGAAAGGAGGAGCGGTTGGTTCCATGTTTAACTTGTTGGATGATGCGCGTTTGAATCACCGGTGTGATGTGGTTTCCGGTGTTCGAGCTGACGAGTGTGGTGCAATGTTGACAGAGTTTTTCGTGGGCAAACGGCAATTAGGTAAGAAGTAGATGGTTAATCGCAACCCTGCATCTCAGCAAGACATCCCCAGCCAAGGGGATGTCGTTCAGTGCAGAAACGGGAATGGCTGGCCATTGCTGATCAGCTTACTGGCCTTGGGGTTGATCTCCGTGTTGGCTTTTTTTCTTGGCAAACCACCGGGACCGCTGCCGGTAGATGCCCCGCTCGATCAGTTTTCGGCGCTCCGTGCGGATGGTTATCTTGAACACCTGGTGTCCGACGGCATTCCTCACCCGGCTGGCAGTGATCAGAATCGGATCGTGCGGGACAAGATTACGGCGTTACTGAAGTCGTTTGGTTACCAAGTGCATCTTCAGGAAACCGAGGCGCAAATTCGTAGAACGCGTTCCGCGGTCGATCCCGAAACGGTTCCCCTCTGTAATATTATGGCGCGTCTCCAAGGGGCAAGTGACGAGCCTGCCATCATGCTGGTGACCCATTTTGACTCGGTGCCGTATGGTCCGGGTGCCAGTGATGATGGCGTGGGTGTTGCATCCATGCTGGAAGTTGCACGAATGCTGAAAAAGATGGATCCGCCCCAAAGATCCGTGATCTTGCTTTTTACTGATGGTGAAGAATACGGGTTGTTGGGCGCCAAGAAATTTGTGGAGCACCACCCTTGGGCAAATGATGTGGGTTGGCTCATCAACCTGGAGGCGCGAGGAACCAAGGGGCCGAGTATCTTGTTTGAAACGGGTTCGGAGAGCGTTTCATTAATTCGGGAATTTGCAAGCGTCAGTCGGCGACCGATTGCCAGTTCGCTTTTTTTTGAGATCTATAAACAGCTCCCCAACGATACGGACTTTACCGTTTTCAAGAAACATGGCATGCAAGGTTTTAATTTTGCGTTCATCGGTGACGTTAAAAACTACCATACGCCCAACGATAGTTTTGCCACCGTCAATCAAGCGAGTTTTCAGCATCACGGAGAAAACATGTGGCGGTTGGTGTCCAGATTGGCCTATTTGGAAAAGATGCCGCCACCGCAGGGCCAAGCCGTCTATTTCGACGTGTTCGGCAGGCTCCTGATCTGGTGGCCTGCCAGCTGGTCAGTCTGGATGACATTGTGTGGCGGCTTGGTGGGGGCTGGGTCGGGATGGATCTGTTTTAAGCGGAAAGAGGTTTCTGTAAACTCACTGCTAATTGCGTCTGGTTGTTTCCTGTTGGTGTGTGTTGTTTTATTGTTGATGGGTTGGCTTTGTGATTTTGGTTTGCGACGGGATGGGCGACTGGATAATCCGTGGCCCCAATATCCGTTGCCAATGATACTCAGTTTTTGGCTATTGGGCTTGGTGACTGCAGCCGCACTGAGTTTGGGTTTGGGCCGTGTGGGAACGGCCTCAAGCCATTGGTTGATTGTCTGGTTCACATGGTTGGTCGCCGCTTTATTGACATCCATTTATTTACCGGGTGCCAGTTATCTGTTTATTGTCCCGGCACTGGTCGCGGTCGTCAGCCAATTCGTTTTGCGCAACTTGTTGAAAATATCTATGGGAGTGGTCAGTGGTTTGTCGATTGTTGCGGTCGGTGTGATATGGATTCCGATGGAGCCACTGTTTTATGACGCGGTTGGGTTCCGTCTCAACCAGGTTCTGATTCTTCGAGTTACTGTCGTCATGACGGTGATTTGGCCGTTGTTGGTTTGGACCCGTTCCGGAATTGTCTGGTGGACGCTGGTAACGAGTTTGTTACTGCTGATAGGGTTCCTGTTAACCGGGTTTTTCATGAACCCGGTGACCTGACCCTCCCAGGCCGTCGGGAGTTTTCATTGGCTGGGTACACACAAAAAAACGCGACCCATTCAAGATGGGTCGCGTTTCTGGATTTTTCAGTAAACGACGAGTACCGGTTTGCGATTTAGACCAGTTCAAAGAACTTGTCGAATTCACTCGAGTCGAGTTCATTCAGCTCGCCCGCGTCGTTTGCCTCGGCAACGTGATCAGACGACAGATCGGATCGATCCATGTCAAACATCGCCAAGATCGAGGGCAGCGTATCGAATTCCATCAATCCGTCGGTCGTGTCAGGCAGTCGCATGAATTGGGGGCCATCCGGATTCGACTCATCATCATCGTCTTCACCACCATTCCAGATGATGAATTGAGGTGGGTTGTAGTAACCTTCCATGCTTTCAAATACGATTTCCTTGTTGCCATTGCCAAAGGTCCAATATCCATCTCCATCGGGAACATTAGAGATGGTTAGCACGTGACCGTCACCCGATTCGGCAACCAGTTGAATAAAATCACCCGTATCGGATTGATGTGGGTCGTTTCCGTTGAAGAGGAAACGGGTAAATTCATTTGAATGAACCGTAAAATAGTTGGCTGCTTCGGTTCCATCGAGATGAACAAATTCGACCGTATCATCAAACGCAACGCCGGCAAACTCGGGTCGAGGCAAGTCCGCTGGTCCAGGCAATGGACTGATTCTGGAGTTGTGTGAGTAGTAGCTATAGGGAACGTGCAACCCAGCGTCATTCATGTAAATGGTGTCTTCGGTAAGGCTGCTGGTGTTGTCGCCACCACTCACGCTGATGATACCGCTCAAGTAGCCAAGATTGCCATTA
>JABACA010000214.1 GCA_014237975.1 Mariniblastus sp.
CAAAAGGCGAAGCGAGAACTATCCGAAGGTAACTTGCGACTGGTCGTGTCGATTGCCAAGAAGTATCGCAACCGCGGGTTGAGTTTTCTGGATTTGATCCAGGAAGGTAATGCCGGCTTGATGCGAGCCGTCGACAAGTTTGAATACCGCCGTGGATTCAAATTCTGCACGTATGCGACCTGGTGGATTCGCCAGGCCATTACGCGTGCCGTTGCGGATCAGAGTCGGACCATTCGAATCCCGGTTCACATGGTGGAAACCATGTCCCGTGTTCGAACCGTCTCGCGCCAGTTGTTACAGGAGCTTGGCCGCGAGCCGACACTCGAAGAGGTTGCTCGCCGGTCGGAAACAACCGTTGATGAAGCGCGGCGAGTGTTGGCCATGAGCCGGTATCCGATCAGCCTTGATCGACCTGTCGGCAACAGTGAAGACAGCCATTTTGGTGATTTGCTGCCAGACGGTGAGGCGAAAAGCCCGTCGATCGGAGCGTCGCAGGAGATGTTGCGAGGGCGGATTCAGAAAGTGCTGAAAACACTCAGTTACCGGGAACGGGAGATCATCAAACTGCGCTACGGTCTGGGAGATGGTTACAGTTATACGCTCGAAGAAGTCGGCCATATTTTCAAGGTGACTCGCGAGCGGATTCGACAGATCGAAGCGAAAGCGGTTCGCAAGCTGCAGCAACCGAGTCGCAGCCAGGAGCTGGTCGGTTTTCTCGACTAGTGACTCGAACCGAAGAAGTTGCCACAAGAGTAGCAAGGAGATGGCTGAGCATCGGCCATCTCCTTTTTTCGTGGAAGTCTTAAAATCCTCTCGGGAACTCGCCAAGCTTGTATACTGGTTGGCGCCTCGACAACCAGCTGCAGTTTATCAAGCCCCTGGAATTTAAACGGAGGAAAAATGCCACTCGATCCCCAAGCTGAAGCATTCTTGGCAGAGTTCGCCGATTCCGAGGCGAAACCGTTTCACGAAATGCCGCCTGTCGAGGCGCGGCGGGTGACCCGCGAGTTTCGGCAATTGGCCGGCCAGCCGGAAGAGGTCCACTCGGTCCAATACGATTTTATCCCGGGACCAACGGCCGATTTGCCCGTTCGGATCTACCACCCTAACCCTGACAAAGCCAAATCGCCCTTGCCCGGGCTGATCTATTTTCATGGCGGGGGCTGGGTGTTGAACAACATCGCATCGGCCGACAACGTCAGCCGGGCCATCTGCAATGTGACAGGCTGCGTGGTGGTCACGGTGAATTATCAGAAAGCACCCGAGCACAAATACCCCGTTCCCTTGGATGACTGCTATGCGGCAACCGAGTGGGTGTTTGCCAATGCGGAAACGTGCGGGATGGATGCCGATCGGATTGGTCTGATTGGTGACAGTGCCGGCGGCAATCTGGCGGCCGCCGTTGCGCTCAAGGCCCGCGACGAGGCTGGCCCGAAACTGGTCTGCCAGGTGCTGGTGTACCCCGCGACGCAGTACGGCTGGGACACGCCTTCGTATCGTGCCAACGCCGAGGGTTACCTGCTGGAGCGCCCTTTGATGGAATATTTCTGGAAGCACTATGCAGCCCACCCGGTCGACGGATCGGATCCCTATTTTGCACCGTTGGCGGCTAACGATCATTCAGGCTTGCCACGGGCGCTGGTTGTCTCGGCGGAATTTGATCCGCTCTGCGACGATGGCAAGGAGTACAGTGAGAAACTGAGCGCGGCCGGCGTGCCAGTCAAATTCAGCCTGTACCGGGGCATGATCCACGGATTTCTTTCCATGGCGGGTGTGTTTGACCAAACGCAGATCTTGTTCGACGAGATTGGCCAGGAAGTTCGCTCGATTATGGAATCGAAACAGCCCGTTTGAAACACGACGACCGTCCATCATCCTAAGAACCGTTCAATTGGCGAACGGGACGGGCATCCCTAACAGCTCCGAAACATAAGCTCGAAAATCGTTACTGGCCTGCTCGCTGGCTGTCGATCGATCGGAAATGACTTGTGCGGACTGGCTATCTACAGGCGTTGTGTTCACGAAAAAAAGAACAATTAACAAAGTTGCAAAACCGGTCAGCTCGACCAGTATGTTTCCAAACAAGGTGGAAACGCCCTTCCTGTTTTTGGATCGTTTGCGACGATTCGAGTAAGTTCGACGTTGAGACATGTTTTGTCGTTCTCCAAAATACAAAAAAGCTGCCGCGTCCCAACGGGACCTGTCCGTGAGAATTCGAGCATCGTGTCGGCGGCCAAGCATGCGATTGTGTAACCACGTCGTGTCGTTCACTGAATGGACTGTTTCGTCTGCAATGGTCAATACTCTTACGAGCAACCTTGATGCCAAGTTCGTAATGGACGCTCCGCAGTGGACACAACTCTCAGTCGTATCGATAGTTAAGGTAATTTGGCGACGGGAAAATGGCGGGTGCCAGCTGTCGCGATATTGCACGAGCTGCAACAATTTGATGACACTCGGTACAAGAATCGGATTCGAATGAACTCAACTGCTAGCAAAAAGACTCATCATGGAAGAACTCCAAATTCGGCGCGATGAGATTGCCCAGCAGTACTTTGATGCGTTGCCCTTTGAACTCTACCCGGTCCAGGAAGAAGCGTTGTTTGCCTGGTTTGCCAGCCGGCAAGGAGTGTTGATGTGTGCCCCGACGGGGACCGGGAAAACGCTGGTCGCCGAAGCGGCGATCTACGAAGCGTTGCAGTTGGGAAAAACGGCCTATTACACGACCCCTTTGATTGCCTTAACCGATCAAAAGTTCAGGGAATTGCAGAGCAAAGTGGTTGACTGGGGATTTTCCGCCACGGACGTAGGGTTGGTTACCGGTAATCGAAAGGTTAACCCAAACGCAAAGATCTTGGTGGTCGTGGCTGAAATTCTGTTGAACCGCCTATTGGATCGCGACACGTTTGACCTGGGCGACGTCTGGGCGGTTGTGATGGATGAATTTCACAACTTTAACGATCGGGAAAGAGGGATTGTCTGGGAGTTTGGTTTGAGCTTGCTGCCTGGATCCGTTCGAACGTTATTGCTGAGCGCCACGGTCGGTAATGCGCCCGCGTTTTGCAGCTGGCTCCGCACCCGTCACGAGCGGGATCTGGACCTGGTGCAGGGAACGGAGCGCAAGGTCCCACTGACGTATCGATGGGTGGATGACCTGTTGTTGTCAGAGCAGTTGGAGTCGATGGTCGAGGGGAGCATGGATGCCAGGTTGACTCCCGCACTGTTGTTCTGTTTCAATCGTGAACAGTGCTGGACGATTGCCGAACAGTTAAAAGGCAAGAAAGTGGTTGAACCGGCTCAACAAAAAGAGATCTCCGGCAGGCTCCAGCAATATGACTGGTCTCAGGGTGCGGGCCCCAAGCTCAAGCAGATCCTGATGCGAGGGGTGGGGGTTCACCATGCTGGCATATTGCCACGTTACCGTCGAATCGTGGAGTGGTTGTTCCAGGAAAAATTGCTTTCGGTCTGTGTGTGTACGGAAACATTGGCTGCCGGGATCAATTTGCCAGCCCGCAGTGTAGTATTGCCAACCTTGCTCAAAGGACCGCCTAGTAAAAAGAAGCTGCTTGAATCCAGTTCGGCACATCAGATGTTTGGCAGAGCAGGGCGGCCGCAATTTGATGACCGAGGCTACGTCATCGCGCTGCCGCACGAGGATGACGTCAAGATTCTTCGCTGGCGGGAGAAATACGACCAGATTCCCGCCGACAGCAAAGATCCCGGGCTGCGAAAAGCAAAGAAAGCGCTCAAGAAAAAGATGCCCAAGCGGCATACGGAAACACAGTACTGGTCGCAGCAGCAGTTTCAGCAACTGATTGCGGCATCTCCGGCGGACTTGGCCAGCCGTGGGCCATTGCCTTGGCGAATGTTGGTTTACATGCTCGATGTTTCTCCCGAAGTCGAACCGATCCGTCAGCTGGTGGACGGACGCTTGTTGGACAGTCCGGCCCGGGAGCGAGCGCTCCGCGATCTCAATCACCGATTGATTACGTTGTGGCGCGGTGGTTACGTCAAACTGGAACCGAAACCGCCCCTGGCGGAGTTGGATACCGAAGCGCCGGTCAGCGCCTCCCTGGCGGATGCAAAACCGGACAAGGGGGCCGATGAACAACCAGCTGCAACGGACCATTTGACACTGGATATGGGACAGCGATCGACCCCGTCAAGCGAACCGGGTGCTGGTCCACCTGGTTCAACACAATCCGATTCCAAAACAGCAACTGCCCGTTCAGCGGACAAACCTGATTACCGACCGGAGTTTGCCTATCCAACCGAAGCACTGGATGGGCTGTTGAACCTGCGAGGCGTTCACCCCTTGTACGGGCTGTTCCTGATGAATCACCTCGGCATCGCGGATCGAACCGAACGTATCCAGGCGATGGAGAGCCTGTTGGAGTTGCCACGTTCACTGGGGCGCGCCGTTCGCATCCCCCCGCTGGATGAAATGCCAGCTGGACCTTTGGCGACCACGCGACTGGATTCTCAGCTATTGAAATTAGGGCTGGCCACCTCGGAAGAGCTGGGGGCGGTTGACCCCGACGAAGAAGATGAGCGTGGCTGGTTTGATGAGGAGCGAGTTTACGTGTTGACGTTGCCACACAAATTACAGCGCTTGTTCCAGCACGATTTTCCGGCAGTGGACGACCTGCGAGTCTGGCCCGTGTGGGTGGCTGGCGCGGTGCTCGATTTTGGCGGTGACTTCAACAAGTACATCACCAGCTACAAACTTCAGAAGCAGGAGGGGATGATTTTTCGTCACCTGCTCAGGATGATCCTGTTAATTGATGAATTTTCAACGCTGTGCCCACCCGACATCGAACCATCTACATGGCGGGGAGAAATCGGGGAAATTGCCGACGAACTGGAGGCAATCTGCCGCGCGGTTGATTCCGCCGATACTGAAAAATGGTTAGATAATGCACGTAAAACGGACGAATGACCCCTAATTTCACGGCGGTTGGGGGGTGTCCCGGAGTTGGTAGATAAGACTGAGAAAATTGTTGCTACCCGAAAAAAAACGGATTAAGATGAACAGAACTGCCTTGGGGCGAATTTTCGTCCACGGTAGTGGACGCCTTTTTCCCACCTCATGACACGTCGACGGATCAGCTCATGCGACTCTTAACTCTCTCCTTTTCCATTGTCTGTTTTACCTTGCTTACCTCATCCGCATTCGGCCAAACGGTACCGGATATTAGTCGATGGTCGGGCAACACCGCTTTGTCCCAGACGCAAGGATTTTCCCAAGGGGATCCGTTGCATTTAACCTGGGGAATTGTCAATGATGGCCTGAATATTCCTAACGGAGTGGGTGAAGGTGCCGCTCCGAGTAATCTGCGAACTCGGCTGTTGACGATCTATGGTAGTGAAGCGGCTTACCTGTCTCACTTTCAGAGCGTGTTCGACCGTTGGTCTTCCATTAGCGGACTCGAGTACACGCAGGAAACGAATGACGATGGTGCCTCCTTTGTCAGTTCGGTCGGCGTCGCTGGCACTCGTGCTGATATTCGCATTGGCGGTAAAGACATCGATGGCAATTCCGGCATTCTCGCCTACAATTATTTCCCCGACAGCGGCGATATGGTGATCGACACGAATGACACTTTCTATGACAACACGTCCAATAATTCGCGGCGCCTGAGAAATGTGGTTTCTCACGAACATGGCCACGGTGTTGGAATGGACCATGTGAATTCTTCGACGGACCGATTTCTGATGGAACCATCCATCAACACGAACTTTGATGGTCCCCAGCACCACGACATCCTGATGGCCCACCGAGGCTATGGCGATGTCAATGAAAAGAGCAACAGCCAGCAGGGTAACGACACGGCCGCACTGGCGACCGGCTTGGGTTTGATCGCCGATGGAAGTTCTGTTTCGGTTGGCCAGGACGGAGACAATACCACC
>JABACA010000215.1 GCA_014237975.1 Mariniblastus sp.
ATCCTGTTAAAAGCCACGCGGGTAGACGGAGTCTATAGTGAAGATCCTGAAAAAAATCCCCACGCGGTTTTGTACTCGCAACTCGATTATAACACCGTGCTCGAAAAGGGCTTGAGAGTCATGGATTCAACCGCCATTTCCCACTGCATGGAACATGCCATGCCGCTCATGGTTTTCAATTTCAAAAAAGACGGTAACATTCAAAGAGCCGTACAGGGAGAAACCGTTGGCACGGTCATCAGCAGCTCACAGAAAACTGAGGTGGCCCAGTAACACATGCCACCATCGGCAATCGCGCGGCAGATGGTTGCCTTGGCAAATATTTTAATTGGTTAGATTTAGGAATTACAAATGACGGGTGAAGAAATTCTTTTTGATTCCGAAGAACGAATGGAAAAGGCGATCGAAGTCCTCAAGAAAAGCCTGAGCGGAATTCGAACCGGCCGGGCCAACCCGGGTTTGGTCGATTCCGTGCGGGTAGACGTCTACGGATCACCAACGCCCTTAAAACAGATTGCCTCGGTCGGCGCGCCGGAGCCGACCCAAATCGTCATTCGACCCTACGATGCGGGAACCATCAAGGAAATCGAAAAGGCGATCGTCAGCAGTGATTTGGGATTCAATCCACAAAGCGATGGTCGGGTGGTCAGGATTAATATTCCACCGTTGTCGACCGACGTTCGCAAAAAAATGGGCGCGCGGATCAAAGATCTGTCGGAAGAAGCGAAAGTCGCGATCCGTAATATTCGACGGGATGGCAACAAGGCGGCAGAACAGGCCGAAAAAGATAAAAACGTCAGCGAAGACCAGCGAGATGACATCAAGGACAGCATCCAAACTTTGACGAATCAGTTTGAAGAAAGAGCCTCCCAAATGGCCAAGAACCGTCAAACGGAAGTCATGGAAGACTAGATCGGAGGGTGTCCGACCAGGTACCCAACCCGTTTAGCGGGGTCCGGATCGATTGGTTCGCGCAGCGTTTCGGTCACTACCCGGTGTCGTAAACCGATATGGTTTGATTGATTTTCGCACCCCGGTCTGACGGTCAAAGGAGTCGACAGAAACCTGTTCGGGGATACTGTCCAACGTCTCTTCACTCCACTGTTCCAGTGTATCCTTCAGTAACGACTCGATTTGCAGCGCGGATGGTTTGCCGATCCGGTTATCGATTTGCAATGGATCGGACCGGGTATCGAACAATTCCAATCGCCGTCGAGGTGCCATCAAAACATCGTTTTGAGCCGCTGTGAGTCCTCTTGCAGACCCGGCTCGTCGCAATAGTGATTGATGCGAAGGCGAACGCACCGAATCGGCCGGCCCCTGCCAGGCAAATTGATTTCTCGAATTGACGATAAACAGGTGGCCGAATTGGTCGCGTACGGCCCTTCCGTGCGCCTCATAATCATGCCAATTGTGTTCCGAAAAAACGTACCGCCGAATTTCAAGGGTTGGGTTTTGCAACATCGGCAAAAAACTGACTCCCTGGAACGTCTCGGGCAAAGCGACTCCGGCGACTTCTAAAAGGGTCGGTGCAATGTCGATAGCGCTTACCAATCCATTTACCTCCGCTCCTGGATGACTAATTCCCCGCGGCCAATGGACGACCAAAGCCGTCTTCATACCGGAATCATGCAATCGAGTTTTGGCGCGGGGAAACGGTCGGCCATTGTCCGCCAGTATCAAAATGACCGTGTTGTCGAGTTGTCCTTCTTGCTCCAATGCCGAAATGACCTGTCCAATATAAAAATCAAAACGTGTCACCTCGTTGTAATAGGAAGCGAGATCTTTACGGGTATCCAGGTCATCGACCAGGTAGGGCGGTACAACCACGGCAGTCGGTTGATGCATCGGCCCATATTCCGGTTTCCATTCCCGATCGGCATCCCAACCTCGGTGAGCATCGACCGCTGCAAACCAAAAAAAGAAAGGGCGGTCCTTGGGGCGGTTCTTGACTGTCTCGACCCACTTTCCTTCGGCACCATGATTGTTCTTCAATTGGCCGTTATTGATCAGGTCGAACACTTTCCGGGACGTTCCGTTATCCGAGTCCGGTTTTTCACGTTGCATATGGTTTTTGCCCACCAACGCAGTGTAATACCCCGCATCTCGCAAACATTCCGGGAACCAAGTCAGGTGAGACGCGATCGGCAGATGCAACTCGGCGGCCTTTCCGTTGTTGTGCGGATAGCGTCCGGTAATCATGCTGGCCCGACTGGGGCTGCAGCTGCTGGCTGTCAGGAAAGCGTTCGTGAACCTCAAACCACCGCTGGCCAATTGATCGATATGGGGAGTCCTGGCATGCGGATTCCCGTAACAACCGTAATCATTCCAGCTGACATCATCGGCAATGAAAACAATGAAATTCGGTCGGTTTTCATCGGCCAGGCCGACGGAAACCGACAGAACCATAACCAGCGCGATGGCGGCCAGTTTACATCCGGCAAGTATTCGCGTGACAGGCATTTCAACAACTCCCCAGTTTGCGTCAATCCATAAGCGAGGTTATGCACCCCATTAACTTTGTTCCGCCGTTAACTCGTTAGTAGTGGATTCCGCCAGAATTTTTTTCTGGTAACGACTTTGGACGATATCGGTAAGTACCAGGATCGCCAAAACAAAATAGAATGTCGTTTTGGTCATCGGCTGAACTTCGTTCCCCCACAAGGTGAGGTGGGCCAAATGGCCGCCCTCCGTGACCAACATGATTCCGACAACGAACAGCACAAACAAACCAAGCACTTCATACATCCTGTTGCGGGCAAGAAAATTAGCGACTCGATCCGCCAGCCAGATCATTAGCAAACCGCTGATCACGATAGCCAAGGCCATGACCCAGAAGACATCGGTCAGGGCAATCGCACTTAAAATAGAATCAAACGAAAAGACGATGTTCATCAGCATGATCCAAAACACCACGGCGACAATCGATTTTTTTCTCTTCCTGTCGCTACCATGGTGGGCGTGTTCCAGGCGGGTCATGTGCCAGATTTCTTTCATGGCCGTATAGATAATGAAGGTACCACCCGCCAACACAATCAAACTGTGGATATTAAAACTGCCCTCAATCAACGGCAGGTTGATTTGAAAAACACGTATCGTTTCGAAAACTCCCTGCAGGGACACCAACAGGAACAGCAGACCTATCCGCAGAAAAATTGCCAACCCAATTCCCCAGGCGCGGACCGAGGACTGACTTTCCAGTGGCGCATTTTTTGATTCCAGCGATATGTAAAGCAAGTTGTCAAAACCGAGGACGGCTTGCAGCAGGATCAGTAAACCGAGCGTGACCAGGTTTCCGATCAACCCGGGATTCGATTCTTCCGCCGCACCAAGGTCCGAAACCTGCCCAGCCTCCGGTTGGTCGCATCCCATGACTGCCCCGGCCGCGGTCGGGTCGGAAACGATTGAAAAGACAACCAGGCAGATCACGATTGCGATCGTTAAATGGTTTAATTGCCGGAAAAGCTTCATGTTCGAATCCCGTCGGTCTTAACCGAATAACATTGTACGAACCCGTGCAGGATCGATCGGTTTGATTACGCCAACCTTCCGATAACATGGTCCTAACCCTTACAAGTTAAAAATTAGCCTGTGGCTTGACTAGCCGAGTCGTCGATTTTGTGTGGCATATTTTCAAGGGCCGACAAACCTTGGGCGGGAGTATGACATGGTCAAACCCATTGGAAAAATTCCCTGGATCGATTGGACTGTCGAGAATTGCCGGGCGGTTGCCGATTTCTATCCATCCGTGATGGGCTGGGGTTTGACCACGGTCGACGTCGAGGATTGCCAGGATTTTGGTGCCGTATTGCCGGGAACCGATCCGCCGATTGCGGGAATCAGCCATCAACGGGCCCCTTAATTACCCCGACCCTCACAGTGGCTGATGAAGGTCATGATTGCGGATTTGGAACGAGGTATGCGGCACTGTGAAGCACAGGGCGGCGAACTAATCATACGCACCCGCGATATGGGTTCCTTCGGTCAAATGAGTATTATTCAGGATCCTGCCGGGGCCCACTGCGCGATCGGACAATCGACGGATGACTGAGTTGGAATCGGCTACCGCGTCGATAGTCCTCGATTGCAGGTTTCGTCCCCACGTCTCAAAGCCCGGCCAAGCGGCCGCCAGCTCGGGCCATATTGTGTCAATCCTCGTCGGGGTCACTGATTTCAGATTGAACCGCCGGGAGCAGCAGTGGCAAACGGCCAACCCCGGCTGCCTTGTCGAAATACAATCTGTTACCATGTTAGACGGGAAAGGATTGCCATTTCTTACGGTGCTCTTG
Source organism: Mariniblastus sp. (assembly GCA_014237975.1). Classification (GTDB taxonomy): domain Bacteria; phylum Planctomycetota; class Planctomycetia; order Pirellulales; family Pirellulaceae; genus Mariniblastus. Next base: position 4,290 of record JABACA010000215.1, read on the forward strand.
TGATCAATTATCGGCCCTTTCAAAACACGGATTTACCTACCATCGTTGACCTTTGGCGGGAACAACCTCAGTTCCGAAGGCTATCGTCGACTGTTTCGCGCAACGATCTTGATCAACTGGTTCTTAGTAAACCTTATTTCGACCCCGCCGGTTTCATTATGGCGATCGTCGACGGCCAAACCAGCGGATTTGTCCATGCCGGTTTTGGCCCCAATGAATCCGGTTCGGAACTTGATTTAACAACCGGCATCTTATGTCAATTGAGAAGTCGCAGCGGTCCGGGCGCCGAGGAGATTCGCAACGGTTTGGTCGAGCGAGCACTCGATTATCTCAGGAACAAAGGTGCCAAGGTCTGTTATTCGGCAAGCAAGTTTCCCTTCGTGCCATTCTATCTCGGTTTGTACGGAGGCAGTCGCATACCTGGGGTGCCTCGGGAAGATGAAATGCTATTGCAATCTTTGATAGCCAATGGATTCCACGAAAACGAACGGATACCCATCTTTCAACGCACATTGGTCGGATTTCGAACGCCCATTGATCTTCAATTGATGAACGTTCGCCGGCAATTCCAGGTGCAATCCATTGTGGACCCTATGCCATCAACCTGGTGGGAGAACTGCATGCTCGGCATGGCCGAAACGTTTGCATTTCGATTGTTGGAAAGAAAAACACAGGAAACGGTGGGTCGTGTCAGTTTTTGGGAAATTCAACCGCTATCACTGGAATGGGGTGTTCGTTCGATGGGCATGTTCGATGTACAAATCGCACCGCACCTTCATCAGCAGGGCCTGGGGACATTCCTGGTAGGACAAGCATTAACTCAGCTAATGCATCAGGGCGTAGGTTTATGTGAAGTCCAGGTGCGGGCATCCAACCACCAGTCAATCCGACTGTTTGAGAAATTAGGCTTCGATCAAGTGTCCCATGGTTTAGAAATGGTAAAAACCATCTGACAGCTGTCATGCCCCGGCAATTTTTTTCATGAAAACAACCCTGTTGAATACGAAAAATGAATTTGGATAATAAACAGATCGAGTTCGCTTCCCTTACGATTTCAATTCTGGTGGCGATAACCGAATCTGACCGTGGCAGCCAGACCAACCAAATGTTTGCGTTTGGCCCAGATATTGATTCGCTATTTTCAGAACAAACCTAAAGAGAATAAGATGACCGCTGACAACCAATCCATGATACGTGCCGACTGTTTGAGCAAGTACTATGGTTCGTTTCCCGCCGTGCAGGACGTTACATTTTCAGTGCCGCGTTGCCAGGTGTGTGCGTTCCTGGGCCCCAACGGAGCTGGAAAATCAACCACCATGAAGTTGTTGACCGGATTCCTCGCCCCGACCGGGGGACGAATCGAAATCGCCGGTTTCGACATGGAAAAACAACGTATTCCCGCCAGCGCACATATCGGTTACCTGCCTGAAAACGGACCGCTGTACGAGGAGATGACGCCCCGCAGTGCCTTGAGTTATCTGGGCCGGGTACGTGGATTGCCTCCATCCCAACGGCAAACTCGTATGGAATATGTCTGTGAAACATGCAACTTGGCCGAGGTCTGGAATAAGACGATTGCCAAGCTATCCAAAGGTTTTCGGCAGCGCGTCGGGATGGCTC
>JABACA010000216.1 GCA_014237975.1 Mariniblastus sp.
AACGGCCCCCCCGTTCCGGCGGCCAGAATGATAATGCGGTTTTTTTCGAGATGTCGATGGGCCCTGCGACGAATGTAAGGTTCGCAAATGCCATCCATCCGGATGGCGCTCATCAAGCGCGTATCACACCCCACCGATTCCAGCCCGTCCTGTAACGCCAAGCCGTTGATAACGGTCGCCAACATACCCATGTAATGGGCAGTCGCCTCGTGCACAATCGAATTTTCAGCTTTGAATTGACTACCCCTCAATATGTTGCCGCCTCCAATGACCACGGCGATTTGACAACCCGATTGGCTGGCCAATTTTATCTGTTTGGCCATATGAATGACTTCATCCATGGCGACGCCTCGCTCACCATGCGATGAAAAGCTCTCGCCCGACAATTTCAGAATGATTCGACGGTAGTGGGTTTTGTTTCCGTTCATTCATGCCCCTGCAGTTCAAAAAAAAAGCCCCGAAACATGTCGGGGCCTGTTTTCAACATCAAGAATCTTCACCGAGTTCCCAGTGAATAAACTTGTTAATTTTCATTCCGTGCGAGTCGGCGAAGCCACCTACCGTCAGTTTGTCGTCTTTCACAAATGGTTGTTCCAACAGGACGCGCTCCGCATAATAATTACGCAATCGGCCTTCGACCATTTTCTCGACAATATTTTCCGGTTTACCCTCTGCCAATGCCGCCCCTTTCAGGATCTCTCGTTCCTTGGCAATCTCGTCAGCGCTGATGTCTTCCACCGCCAATGCAGCGGGTCGCATTGCGGCGATGTGCATGCTGACGTCCTTCGCGGCATCATCATTTCCGCCTTCCACCATCAGCAAAACACCGGAAACAGTACCTGCGTTATGACTGTAACCGCCCGTGGCACCTTGGACGCGATGGAATCGACCCACGTTAAATACTTCGCGAATTCGATTGAACAAGTCCTCTTTTTGTTCACGCAGCGTCATGCCTTCCTTGCTGGGCGACGATTGGTCGAGCAACTCCTCGGCCGTCTCGGCACCAGGCCCGGTGGCTAATTGGCAAGCCAGGTCGTTGGCCAATTGGATAAATTCTTCATTTTGAGTCACTGGCGCGCTTTCACACATCAACTCGACAATGGCACCACATTCCTTGTCGGATCCCGTATAGAGTCCGAATCGGCCAAAGGCCGTTTCCCGGCCGGCTCGTTTTTCGAGTACCTGCTGCCCCCGTTTTCGCAAGAGCTCGATCGCCTTGTCCTGATCTCCACCAGATTCGCCCAAAGCGCGTTTGCAGTCCATTAACGGCAAACCAGTCCGTTCCCGAAGTTTTTTTACATCGGCGGCGGTTACTGTCATCTCAAATTCTCCCGATTGTTTTTTATGTTGGACGCGTCCAAAACCCGCGTAATTAATTATAAGAAATGTTTAGACTTTGGTTTCCTTTTCCTCGGCGACAGCCTCTGTTGGCTCTTTGGCTTCTTTTGCCTCTTTAGATTGTTTGGCCTGCTTCTTGGAATCGTCACCCTCCTTCTTGCGGGTAACATTCTTGGCGCCGGCAATGACCGCATCGGCAAGGTGTGTCAGGACAAGTTCTACCGATCGAATACCATCGTCATTACCGGGGATCGGCAAATCAACATCGTCCGGGTTGCAATCGGTATCAATCAATGCGCACGTCGTTATTCCCAACAATCTCGCTTCTCGAATTGCGTTTTTCTCTTTGTTGGGATCGACAATGATCAAGCATTCAGGCAATCGATTCATGTCCCGTATCCCATTCAGGTTGCGGTACATCTTGCGATATTCACGATTCAAAGAGGATTGCATTTTCTTGGAATAAGATGCCAGGTCATCCCCGGATCGAATCGCCTCGAGTTCCTCTAATCGGCTCATCCGACTGCGGATCGTGCGGAAATTGGTCAGCGCTCCACCTAGCCAGCGTTCGCTGACAAATGGCATCTTGCAACGCTCCGCCTCCCGTTGCACGGCAGCACTCGCTTGGCGTTTGGTTCCGACGAACAATACCAGACTGCCACCGGAAACCACTTGTGAAATGTATTTCTTGGCGCGTAAAAGGCCACGAACCGTTTCCCGAATATCGATCACGTGGATCTGATTTCGTCGCCCATAGATATAGGGCGCCATTTTTGGGTTCCAGCGGCTAGATCGGTGTCCAAAATGGACGCCCGCATCGATCAAATCCTGAACCAGATTAGACATAGAATTCCCCTGTTTTTCCCAACTGCCACTTCATCCATGGCGGCCATCCCTTGGAGCAGGGCCGGCGTTGAGAGTTAGTAAAAATGAATGATTAACAGGCCCGAAACCAATTCGCGGCCAAACTGAGGTTGTCAGTGTATCGGGTATTGGAAAAACCAGCAATTGGTAAATGGCTCCGTAAAGGTCCCAAAAACCGTTAAACGGAGGGCACACAGCAGGAAAATGGCCCTCTCGAAAGGTTATTTCCGAGTCAACGATCAAAATCAAAGGGGGAGGTTGCGTTTCGTCCCCTCGGCCCGGGGGCACGATTGCCGGGATCCGGTTAGGAGACAATCGACTCCTCGTAGGATTGGCAGAATCGAAGGCAGGCGGACATTCGCTGGCGGTTTCGAAATGGCGGAATCAACTTAATGTTGCAGTCTTGGGCTTTTTAAAAATAGAATTGCCACTCGACGCTGCTATTGAATCGGCCATCCGCCGGTGCTTGGTATCCATGGGCGTTAAAAAGGTTTAACACCGGCAATGACTCACGAACTGACATGCAAGGGTTGCGGAACCCGCCTGATCTTCACCGGCGTTGCTGAAGGAAGTTACCTTAAGTGTCCCAATTGCGGGCACATAACGCTCATGGCGCTAGAGGCAAGGGCCATGAGCGCCCAGGTTCAAGTTGATAATCAGAATACCGGTGGCGCCCTCGATTCGTTAATTGCGGGAATCGCAGGGATCATCATGTCTTTTTCATGCGTCTGCCTGGTTCCCCTGATGCTGGTAGCCAACGTGGTTGGTCTGTACGTAGGAATTAGATCTAGCGGTAGCCTGAAGCCCTTCGCAATTGTATCGAACCTGATTGCTATCCTGTTAGAGCTTTTTGTTGGTTGGTGGTATTTTGCGTAACCGATTGGCAAGGCAGCGGGAACTTAATCATCGGTTCGGTTAACGACAAAACCGGCGACGTTTGGCCGCATACCGCGGTGCGAAATTCCGGAACTTAAATCTGCGGTTCATTTTCCGCGTTCTGCGGCCACATTCGCCACATGGCCGACAATCATTGCAAGTTAAATTGTTGTCGACGGCGTCCATCAACACGTCGGGCATTGCGTTGGCGATTGAATCGGCATGACGCGCTGCTTCAGCCTGACCGGGTGGCAAAGGTATGGCGGATCGGCTCACAGGTCCATCGGAAACCGATGCTTCCTGCGCGTGGCACGTACCGAGAAATGCAAACAACAACAGGCAGGCGAAGATGTTGGTATTACGAAGCATGGAGGACCTGGTTTCTGTTTCGGATTACGGGGCATCGAGACCGGCAGGGCATGCCCAACCGGTTTTGTTCAGGAAATGATAATGTTCCATTTAACCAGGGTCCAGAGAGATAGTGATTGGTTAAATCTGGGAACGGGTTGGTGAAAACTGATTTTAGCACGTTGTTGGTTACCGTCTTTTATCGGTTAGCCGAGAAATTGCCCGGCTGAAGCTTTTAACCATGGCGTTTGTTATTCGTTATCAATTCGTACCGGATTCCACAGGGTAACCGCGGTTGGTACGGAGAAAAACGGTTCAAAAAGACGATTCGTGCCATTGCGAAAGTCGCTGGCACTCAGCGATAATAAAATTTCTATTTTCATCCAATGTTGTTGAATTCCCATGATTTCAGTCCGCAGCCTTGTCAAGAGGTTCCCCTCGCGCGGTGGAGACGTCATCGCCGTTGACCATTTGACGTTCGAAGTCAATCCGGGTGAAGTCTACGGATTGTTGGGACCTAATGGCGCCGGGAAAACGACCACGCTGCGAATGATATTGGGATTGTTGGTGCCGACCCAGGGGATTGCCGAGATCGCTGGTTTCCAGGTCACCGATGACCCAGACGAAGTCAAGAGCCGTATCGGTTACGCTTCGGCTTCGGTCGGGGTTTATCCATGGTTGACCCCCAAAGAAATGTTGCTGTTCAGCGCTGACCTGTACAATGTCGAGCCAAAAATGGCTGCCCGACGGCTCGAGGAACTCACATCACTTTTGGATCTGTCAGATTTCATCGGACAACGATGCGCCACACTCAGTACGGGTCAAAAACAACGTGTAAATCTTGCTCGCGCGTTGATCCATGACCCGCCCGTTATGCTGATGGACGAACCGACCCTGGGACTTGATATTGTGGCCAGCAAAGTTGTGTTTGATTATATCGGGCATTTGCGACGAGAGCAGAAATCGGTGATTGTCTGCACGCACCGGCTGGCCGAGGCCCAACGGTTGTGCGATCGGTTTGGTTTGTTGCATCACGGCAAACTCAGGCACGAAGGTTCCTTGGAGGAATTGAGGCAGGTAACAGGCCAGCATGATCTCACGGATATGTTCCTGGATCTTCTCGAAGAAGAAACCGAAGACGCGAATCAAGGGAAGGGGGAATAAGATGGACCTTCCCGAAGACCGAGTACCCATTGCCGCTGACCACTCAGGCTCGTCGCCGCACTCAAACCGATCCAGCAGACTTGGGGTTTCGCGATTGGCGCGTTTGGCTGCCAAGGAACTTCTGGAGATCATGCGGGACCGGAGGACCATTTTTACTTTGGTCTTGATGCCGTTATTGGTTTACCCCTTGCTGGGGACCATTGTCCAAAAATTTATGCTCAATTCGTTTACTAACCTTCAAAAGATTGAGTACTTTATTGCAGTCGAATCCGATTTAGAACTTGCCTTGTTAAAGCGACGTGTCAGTCGCGGCGCTGCGCTGTTGAAACCGACTTCGGACAAACCTGCCGCGGAGGAAACCACGCAAGGAGAGGGCAGTTCAGGTAAAACCAACAAGAAACAGGTTGAGCAACTGATTCGCGGAAAAATGGACGTCGAACCGGAATTTCAATTTGTCAGGGCCAAGGACAGCGATCTCGAAAAATACGTCGGTCAAGGTATTTTCGAGTTAGGTGTTCGGATCCTGAACCTGGAACAGGTATCCAAAAGAGTAAACGATTTTGAACAGGTCCAATTCGAATTGATTCGATCGGACGGATCGGCTTCCAGCGAGGCGGCTTATGCCTATGTTGCGGAGCGCCTGGATGCCTACAACGACAAATGGGTCACCGAGATTCTGAAACGAAACCAGATCAACATGCGCTGGCCCAATTCGGTCAGCTCCATGTCGATCCCGGTCGACGGCGAAGCGAAACAGGGGAAGCCATCGTTATTAACCTTTATTCCCCTGATGCTTGTACTGATGACCATGACCGGCGCCGTTTACCCCGCCATCGATTTAACCGCAGGTGAACGTGAACGGGGGACCATGGAAATCCTGATGGCGGCCCCCGTGTCCCGCATGGCGTTACTGTTGGGGAAATTCGTAGCCGTCCTGTCGGTAGCCATGTTGACGGCGTTGATCAACATGGTCGCCATGCTTGTGACCGTTTACACGCTGGGGCTCGACCCATTGATTTTTGGCGAGCAGGGCATTTCCTTTACAACCATCCTGACGATTTTTGGCTTGTTGCTCGTGTTCGCGGCGTTTTTCTCTGCCGTACTGCTTGGGTTAACCAGTTTCGCCCGCAGTTTTAAGGAGGCCCAGGCGTATTTGATTCCGATCATGCTTGTTGCATTGGCCCCGGCGCTGTTAAGTCTGTTTCCCGATATCAAAATGACGGTCACCCTTGCCTTGGTCCCGTTAGTCAACATTATCC
>JABACA010000217.1 GCA_014237975.1 Mariniblastus sp.
GCAGGTAGCGGCCATGGTTGGTCACCTTGGTTCGGATTGGGCTGCGGCCGGTCATGACGCTGGCGCGGGTCGGCGAACAGACTGGCGCCCCGGCATAAAACCGATCCAGCACGCATCCGTCCTTGGCCATCGCATCGAGTGACGGCGTCTGCACAAACGGGTGGCCATTGTAACCGGTATCTCCCCAGCCCTGGTCGTCAGCCATCACCAGGATGATGTTGGGCCTGTCCGGGTTCGGCTGGTTTGCCGCCAGGGAGGCTCCCGAAACGAACAGGCACAACGTTGTCTCAATGACTGCCAGACCAATTGCCATCAGTAGACGGAGTCGAATCATTGTGCTTCAGTCCTATCTGTTCTGCCGCCGAACGGCAGCGATCACCGGGCCGACAGTTCAGCCTGAAACAAAAGTGTATCAAAGGAATCAGAAAACGGCTAATCCGGCGCCGATTCAGCGTTTTGTCAGGTCGTGCCCTGGTGAAGTTATCCACCGCTGAGGGCAATCCGGCCGATGACGACGTAGGCCAGGAACGCCGGGATGGCAAGCAGGAGAAAGGGTGACGCCCCCACCAATGCGGCGGCCAGGTTGGTCAGCACGTCAAACACCAACAGGCAGCCGATTAAACGCCTGCTGCCCCAAATCCGTTTCCCAGACTCGATAATCTTGTCGGCGCCTTGGTCCCATTTGCCTCCACGGAGCACGCGGAGCACGCCACCTCCATAACCCGGGCTATCGTGACACCACTCCATCACATTACCCGTCATGTCATGCAAGCCCCAAGCGTTGGGCTGCTTGCTGCCCACGGGATGGGTTGTTCTTTCAGAGTTCTTGCGAAACCAACCGTATTCACCAAGTTGCGATGCATCATCACCCCAAGTGTACTGCGTGGTTCTCCCTGCACGACCTGCGTACTCCCACTCTGCGGCTGTGGGCAGTCGATAAACATTGTCGGCAGCTTTTTCGGCTGGCAAGGCTGAAAGCTTACCGCAAAACTCGACCGCATCCCCCCAGTTCACCGTCTCAACGGGATTGTCAGCACCTTTGAATTTACTCGGGTTAACACCCATTACCTGTTCGTACTGAGTCTGCGTGACTTCAAAAACGCCCATCCTGAAGGGTTGTGTAACCGTTACTTTGCGTCGCTCATCACCTTCGCCCATCGAGAACGTGCCAGCCGGAATCAACTTGAACTTCAGGCCAATCGAGTTGGTTGATTCAACCAACTCGACCGGCGCGTCCTTGCTCGCGGTGGGTGGCGTTTCATCAAAAATGCTTCTCCCACAGATCGCAACAACCGCCAGACAGACAGCAACCGATTTGGAAAGAACCATGTCAGCCTCATTAAAAAACAATGATGCAATCGATCTCTGGGTAATTTAACTCAGGCATCTAAATGTTAAACGATTGTAAAAAAAGGGAAATAAACGGTCGGAGCCTGGTCGTAAGAAGATCTGGTTTTGCTGGCGTGCTCTCGATGGTTTGAACTCCTGGTCGGTGTATTTTCGGAAAAACTCCCTCGGCAACGGTTAGTTGCCGAGGGAGGATTACACGAGACTGCAATAACGATCGCGACGACTAATCGTTAATTCGCTTCATGGCGTTACTTACCATTTGTGGCCGAATACCACTGGGAAGCACCTTTCTGACTTGGCCCGAACTGTCAAATAAGACCGCGCCCCAGCCATTGGATTCGGCTTTTCGGGTTTCAAGTGAACCCTGGACGGGACCGATCCCCAAATCACAGAAGATTGCAAATAACTCGCTTTCAGACATTTCAATCAGACAGAAACTTTCGCTTTGGTTTCGAATCGAACCCATTTTCAACAAGTCAGATTTTTTAAGGGGAACAAACTCATTCTGCTTAAACGTGTGATGCTTCCGTGTTTGGCGGTCGGTCAATAGAGCGACGACGCCTTGATTGCGATCAAATGCGGCCTTAACGGTTTCGAGCTTTTTAAGGTACTTTTCGTCCACCGGGTTATACGGCTGGCCTAGCAAGACCTGGAAGACATGCTTTTCGATTTGTTGCAACTTAGCCAAGGGAAACTCTGTTAGCGCCAAGTTTTCACAGGATTGGCCAACCGTTGTGAAAGCATTTGGAATGACCTCGGGAAAAACCGAACGGTCGTCCAGCCCGGAAGAGTTCCTGCCAGACATGCGGAGTGCAAGATAATTTGCCAAAAAAGCGTTTCGTAATTCTTGTTCTGTCGTAGTAACACCGGTCTCGAGATTTTCGGTTTTTCTCAGCTTGCCTTTGGACCTCAGATCCGAATAAGCTGTGACATATTCGGGGGGTATGTTGGTCTTCAGGTGTTTGGTCGCAATTTGGTCGCGAATCTCATGGTCAGTGACGGATGCAAGTTTTTGATTTAACTCGAGAGCACTCTTGGCTGAAGCTAACAGGTCATTCGGACGGACGGGGCCCAGCACGATCTCCAAGACTTGGCCGCCGGGTTCCAAGAAATAACTGGCGACATTTCCGCCGTTGCGTTTGAATTCGATTTGGTTCAAGAAGGACGAAGCTTGTTTTAGCCTGTTTAGGTCCGACTCCTCAATGCTTTCCCGAGCCGACTCCTCAATGCGTTCGAGTTGCCGGGCGTCTGCGTTGGTTCGTTTTCCCGGTGCCAATACCCGGAAAGTGGAAACCTGTTTATAGGTGCAGATGTAGTTCTCGTTGAAAAATTCGGCGATGGTTGGATCGTTCAAAGCAAACTGCTTGAAACTCAATGCATTGTTTCACGTAAACGTTGGGTTTTTCAGGTCGCCTGATAATTGCAAAACAAACAACGGTTTGCCGGTTCGTTTGGCGATGGCAAAGGCTTGGGCGTAGTCGGTGTGGAATTCGACCTTGGTTTCGCAGAAACTCGTTTCACTTGGGTCGTTGGTTGCCGTTTCAACCGACTGGATCGCCCCAAGGTTCAACGAAAAAAGACTGACGAAAACGAAACAGTTTGCGCTTGTAAGAAATGACTTCAACATAGCTCTCCCTTTTCTCGAAATTCCGAAAGATTGCCTCGATACGGACCCGGAGAGACGAGCGGAAGATGCGTCCGTTGGTGATGTGAATATAGCAAAATCCGGTTCGCTGGGCGGTGGAATATCTTACGAACTGTCGATAAAAACTTTCGACATAGGACGGATGCCTTGGTAAGTTACGCCGTCATCAGCGACAGTCCAATATGGCCGATAATCAAAGCGGCATTGATAATCGCAACAACTAATGCGAATCGGGTTCTGGCGGGTGAATAGCCTTTGGTTAAACCGAAACTCGCGATGATGGTCAGTATTAATTGCAGGGGGATGTTCAGAAAACCAGCTTCACCCAGGTTGCTTGAACACGGTCGGCGGTGACTGCAAAAAAACCGTCCTGCCCTTGCAGGAACATGTACACCACGAACCAGACGAGAAAACCGCGGACCAACCCGAGCAGGATCATCTCCTCACGGGAGCGGCAGCCATAGAATTTTCTTCGTGAGTTTTGTGATTCATTTTTTTGAGCGACGAGCGTTTCTGCTCGACAGTATATTAAACAATCAACAGTGGGCGAGCGTCGGATTGTATCAGATACGACGTGACTCATCTGCGGAAAAAACGATTTCCGACAACCGTCGGAGGAAATCCTTAAAAGACTTTTCGGGGGAGTAAGGACTACCTCTGGGGGTTGCTATCGATTTTGCAATTGGGCAATGCTTTCTGGAGTTCAGTAATCTGCGCTTTGGTGAGGTCGGGGTTGTCTTTGAGATTCAGCTTCTTTAATTTCGCAAGAATCTTCAGGTCCTTAATGTCGTTCAATCTGTTTCCACCGAGATGCAACGTTTCTAACTGCGCAAGCTTCTCCAGTCCTTTGGTGTCGGTTAATTGATTATTGTCGATAAACAAAATCGTTAACCGTGTGTGCCCCTCGAGCGATTTCGCAGAGGTCAGGTTATTGCTGCTGAGAGCCAGCGTGGTTAATTGCGTGAGGGTTTCTATACCTTTTACGTCAGTCAAAGTATTGTGGCCGAGATTTAGGTAGGTTAACTCTGTTTGTTTCTCCAGGCCCTTCACATCAGTCAGCCTGTTGTTGCTGACATTCAGTCTCTCTAGCTGTGTGAGGTTTTCCAGTAATTTCAAATCGCTCAGTTGATTGTCATTGAGACCCAGCTTTTTTAACTTCGTGAGTTTCTCCAGCCCCTCAAGATCGGTCAGCTGATTATGATCGATCCGTAGTTCTTCCAGCAGCGTCAGCTTCTCTAGATCCCTGGGGATTGCAGTGAATTTATTGTCATCGATAGTCAGGTTGTTGACCTGCCGCAAGTCAGCCTCGGTGAGTTCGTCTTCGAATGTTTTAAGCCCTTCACGGATTGCTATTTCAATGATCGGGTTAGAAATGAGGTTGGTGGTAGCTTCAGACGGTGTTGAGGTCGGTTCGGGTGCTCTTCTGTATTCAACATCGCCCCAACTGCCAAACATTCTAAGATGACCCTTTGGAGTGACGGCAAAAATCAGGTCAGGATAATCTTTTGCACAGACGTGGCCTGCGCTATTGATGTACCATTCAAAGGCAGCTCCGTCAAAATCTGGCGTTCTTATCAAACCGTTTTTTTGTAAAACAAATTTGTTCCATGTTGAGCCGGGCCAGTCAGATTTTTCATTAATCAGGAATGTTCCGACAATACTTTCCGGGGTGGCAGCCACAGATTCTTGTGCCACGATGGCCTCATGACTTGCTTTCGCAATCTGGATCTGTTCTTTCCTCTTCTCACCACAGCCGACCAGCGCTGCCATCGCACATATTAAGAGTAGGTGTTTCTTGATTTTCAAGTCCGCAAACGTTTAGGTGACAGGCATTTGAATTATCGTCGCGAGCTTTCTGATTCATTTCTAATGAGCAGCGAGCGTTGCGGTCAGGCAGCCCGAAAAACGATTGTCAGAGGGGCCGTCTCAAAATATACCACGAACGACGTGACTCACCCATGGAGTATGCCATAGCGGTGACCCCCGAGAAATTCCTCAGGGAAATGGTCTGCTTTCTGCTGGAACATCTCGGTAGTGCTTAAGGATTTTAGGATACAGCACACGGTTAACGTAGTCTGATATAACGGAACCGGCGGTGGGCGGAAGTTTGATCGGCTGAAACTGGCCGGACTTTTTTGGGTCATTTGCGATCTCATGCAGGGTCGCCGCGTCGAGGGAGAAATCGACCGTAATTTCCTCGGTCAGTTCTTCAAAGGCCCAAACTTTGATACCGGGCATAACGGTCATGAGGGCAGCGCGCAATGCCGCGTCGTGCGTTTGCAGTGAGTCCCAGTTTGGAGGCCATTGACCTTCATGGTCCCGGATGTAACTCAAGATGAGGAAAGCTACGTCGGTCTGCTTCGATTCCAAATTCAAACGTTTGGCGAATTGATAGTGTTCAATGATCATGCGAATCGTATCACGGCTCATGCCTGCTGATTGATCGGCTGTGGACGGCTGCAAGCTCCTGACCTGCAAGTTGCTGGCCCTCGACATTGGCCGGATACTTGGGCGATCGAGAGTAGGCGGAAGTCGTGATTGCGGTATGCCAGCATGAATCTGACGGCTGGCCGGACCTGATGCCCCGAGTCTCTGGAGTCGCTATTATGATGGGGACAGAGAGATCTAGAACTGTTCACGAACCCCAAGGATTCAAGGAGCTTTGATTGGTATGAGCGATCACAATTGGCCCCAGAAGTCGCGTGAGATGCACAATCATCACGTCGATTCAACAATCTGGAACGACTTTCAGTTCCGAGACGATGACATCGTCGTTGCTACCTATGGAAAGTCCGGGA
>JABACA010000218.1 GCA_014237975.1 Mariniblastus sp.
ACAACCAGAGAGCAATCAACCAATAAATACCGCCCGCATTACTGGCAATCAGGGGAGTCGTCTCAAAGATACCGGCACCAATGATCGTCCCGACAATAATACATACCGCGTCGAGCAACGTGAGTACTCGTCGCGGCCGCTGACGGTCGTTAACCGAAGGATGAGTTGTTTCTGGCACCAGTGTGGCCTAAAAATAAGGCTTGTGTAATTTCGGCTCGGATTACGTCCCGTCCATCGATCGCGCCGACTTGGTCACTCCGGACGATAAGTCATACTGAACCACGAGGCAATCACCCTGGTGCCATCTAGAATAAGAGATCTATGTCCTCGCAATATCGATTTGCCTTTATTTGGGAGCCGACCTGCTCGGCCAGCCATCTATCCTGCGGCCGTTTACCATTGCGACTCGCCCGAACAAGCTCAACTTCGCCTGGGGGGCCAGGAACCGGGCTATGTCTACCAGCGGGATAAGCACCCCAACGCCGATCTATTAGCGGAAAAATGCCGCCAGTTGCACCAGGCCAATCTGGCATTGATCACTTCATCCGGCATGGCCGCCATCGCGTTGGCCCTGGTCTCCTGTCTCAAAGAGGGAGATCACGTTTTGATGAGCAATCGTCTTTATGGCGAAACCAGCCTGCTGCTTGATCGCGAATTTTCCCGCTTTGGAATCGAGGCCTCACAGGTTGACATGCTCGATTGCGAACAGGTCCGCTCCCAATTCAGAGGCAACACCAAATTGGTCGTGGCCGAGACCATTTCCAACCCAACATTGCGGCTTGCCGATCTGGAAAAATTGGCAACGCTGGCACACCAGTCGGACGCACTGTTACTGGTCGACAATACATTTGCCAGTCCCGCCGTGTGTCAACCGATCGAACTGGGGGCCGACCTGGTTGTTGAAAGCATGTCCAAAATCATGAACGGGCATGGCGACTTGATGTTGGGCGCCCTGTGTGCCGGCAATCAACGCGGCAGTGAACTGGAAGATCGCTTGACCTGCGCCATCAAAACCTGGGGGTTTGCCAGTAGCCCGATGGATTGCTGGCTGGCAGAGCGTGGACTCGTGACCCTGTTTCCAAGAGTTGCCATGGCCTCCAGTACGGCGTTACGATTGGCCGAGGAACTCTCCAAAATGCCACAGGTCAAAGAAGTTATTTACCCGGGTCTCGAGTCCCATCCGGATCACGCCTTGGCTCAAAAGCAATTCAGCCCGGCAGCTACCGGCACAGACCCGTCGGACGAAACTTTGTTCGGCCACATGTTGACGTTTCACCTGCCAGGCAGTTTGGAGACGGCAACCCGGTTCATCCAGTCGTTACCGCAAATCCCATTTTGCCCGTCTTTAGGCGAGCCCATGACCACGCTCAGTCACCCCGCGTCGACCAGCCACCGATCGATGGCCGCCGCGGAACGAGAAAAACTGGGTATTTTTCCCTCTACCATTCGCCTGTCGATTGGATTGGAAAGTCCGGAATTCATCCTTGAAGCACTCAGAAAAAGCCTTGTTGATCTGGACTTTTAAACGCGCGAACCTGTAAGATATAAGTGGTTTGGCGTGAGTAGGCGGTCTTTCCCCGACCATTCACCCTGGATTTCGACTGCGATCAACGTTTGCGGTTCGGCGAGAAATTTCATTTTTTAAAAACAGACAGGAGAGTTTATGCCAAAAGAAGAAGCATTCGAAGTCAATGGCACCGTCACACAGGCCTTGGCCAACACGAGATTCCGCGTTGAATTGGAGACTGGCAACGAAGTTTTGGCCCATGTTGCCGGCCGCATGCGCAAGCACTTCATTCGCATTGTACCGGGCGATAAAGTCCGCGTAGAGCTGTCACCCTACGACCTGAGCAAAGGTCGTATCGTTTACCGAGAACGCTAAATTCAATCACCGCAGCCGCTTCTCTGTCCTTTTTCCGCGTTTGACAATTATTGAACGTCGGCCCCGTTAATTTTGATCTGTATTTCTGGCAGAACTTGATCAAAACCAAAACCTTGGCTCCGTCACGTGGGTATATTCTCTGACGCTGGCGTTTATCGGTCCGAAATCGAAATTTTACCCCGAATCCCATTGCAACGGCGGAGTGGTCCTCGGAAAATCTATGGATAGCTGGAAGGTCCGATTTTGGGTATCCCATTGATGAACGGCCCGATCCAATCGAACACGCATTGGCGAGGTAGTTTCAGGCTTCGTCAGGAAAACATGAAACACGTTGTAAACAACCGTAGCTTGCGCGAGCGCGCCAGCCACCCGAATTAAATTTTGCTATTTGGAGAATCATTGTGAAGTCTGTTATTCAAGGTCACTTCCATGCCGTTTTTTGCGGCTTGTTGATTGGTGCCGCATCACTGCTGGCCGCCGAGCGTGGCTTGTGTCAAAGCACGTCTGAGCCCGCAGTTGTTATCTCGATTGCCAATATCGATGAACAGCTCAACGATATCGAGTACCTGGCCACCGCGGCCAGTGAAGAAATGGGTCAGATGAGCGGACTCATCAAAATGCAGGCCCAGGGGTTTACCCGTGGAGTTGACACCAAGAAGCCTTCTGGCGTGTTGATGTACTTTTCGGATGAAACTCCCGAACCGACAGTAGTGGCATTCGTTCCCATCCAGAACCTGGATGATTTCCTCGATACGATCTCCGGTTTTGCAGAAGTCGATGATGGCGACGATATCGTCACCATCATTCCGGATAACGGTCAGGAGATTTCCCTGAAGAAAGTTGGCAACTATGCCTTTATTTCTGATCAACCCGAGAACTTGAAAAACGTGCCGAAGGATCCGGGCAAGCTTGTCGGAGAAATGGCCGGTAAATACAACGTTGCCGCAACCATTTTTCCCCAGCGAATTCCCGAAAGCATGCGTCAACAAGCCCTTGGTCTGATCCAGCTTGGTATGGACCAAAATCTGGACATGCTCGACGAACTGGAACCGATGCAAGCCGAGTTGCAACAGCAAAGCATGGAAATCCAGATGGAACAGATGGAAAATGTGTTCAACGACACCGAGGAACTTGTTGTTGGGATGGCTGCCGACGAAAAAGCTCGGGCTGTTTATTTTGACGCAATGATCACGGGCAAGGCCGGCTCAAAAATGGCTGAGCAACTGACGGAAAGCAAAAAAGCAGGTCGCTCGAAATTCTCCGGCTTCCTGATGGACGGCGCTGCCATGACGGCCAATATGACGACCCAAATTACCCCTGACATCACGAACCAGTACAAGTCCATGTTGAAAACCGTACACGACCAAATGGGTGAAATAATTGATGCGGATGAAAACATGACCGATGCCCAGGTCGACATGGTCAACAAATTGATGGGCAACATGTTTGGCATGATGAATGAAACGGTTGAACGGGGCCGAATGGATATGGGCGCCACGTTGATGACGTCCGATGGCAAAATGAATTTCGTCATGGGCGCCGAAGTGGCCGAACCGGAAAAACTTGAAGACTCCCTCAAAGAAGTCGCGAAGATGGTCGAGAAGGAAGTCGGTGACGAGGTTCAGTTCGACCTCAATGCTGGCAGTCACCGTGGAACCACGTTCCATGAAATCTTGATCGCCGTGCCCGGTTCCGAGGAAGAAGCTCGTAATATTCTCGGTGATCAGGTAACCCTGGTCGTCGGCATCGGTAAAGAAGCGGTTTATTTCGGGGTGGGCGACGATCCGGAAACAGCGATGAAACAGGCGATGGACAAATCTGCTGAAGCATCCGATGCCAATGCTGACACGTCGATGCAATTCAACCTGTTTTTGTCACCCCTGCTCAAATTCGCTTCCGGCATACAGGGAGCTGAAATGCTGGAAATGATGTCCGATACGGTGCAAGCGGGCGGGGATCGAATTCAGGTCCGTTCCGATTATATTGAGAATGGAGTGAAAACCCGATTTGAGATCCAGGATGGTGTTCTCGAGCTGATTGGTGCCGCCGGCGGAATGATAGGCGGCCTGGGTGGAGGCGGTGCCGACTTCTAGTCCGATCAAGAATCGTTCAAACAAAAACGGCGACTGAAATTGAAATTCAGTCGCCGTTTTTTTTGTAGAGTCGAAATTCTTGTTCCCTCGCACGCCAAAAATCACCGAATGGCAAGCGTGTTACCACCAGCAATCCGCAACGGCATGTTTCGTTAACGTCGGAGAAACAGGCGATTTGGTATGATGAACGTACGGAAGGCTCCATGGTCATCGACGGGGGTGGGAGTTTTAATGTCGGGATTTTCAAAGATGGGTGTGTAAACCCCGGTGCCACTGCCTCCGTTGCAGTAGTTGCATCCCTGTCCACCGCAATGGTTGCAATCGCCACCCAGACGGGTGCCGTTCAGTTGTGGGCCACAATCCCGGCAACTGGTGTCAAGATTTTTGGGGCCGATGTCGTAATAATAAGCCTCCGACCAAGCATCGATGAATCGCCAGAAAGCACCAATTTGACGGCAGTTGCTGGAATTGCTGTAGCCATTAGCTCCACCGTTACAGCTATTGCAGCCATGGTTACAGTTTCCACAACCGGCTCCG
This sequence comes from Mariniblastus sp., assembly GCA_014237975.1. Classification (GTDB taxonomy): domain Bacteria; phylum Planctomycetota; class Planctomycetia; order Pirellulales; family Pirellulaceae; genus Mariniblastus. The sequence goes on from JABACA010000218.1 coordinate 4,513, forward strand.
CATCCGCTACAACCACCACATTGACCGGCTCCAACTCCACCACAGCCGCATTGATTCCCCTTCATAACGACGACCGGTCGGGAACGATTGACGACCCGTTCATAAGCGGTCGCAACGGCCAGGTGATTCAACCAGCCAACCGATTCGGAAGTCGCCATGGCAAAGTCAATCGGCAGCGTTTTCTCTGCATCAACGGTGACTTCGATTCCGATACAGCCCATGCCATCTTCACCTACCGCCACCAGGGCGTATTGCCCAGGGTCCACGTCCAGTAATTCAAACACACCGTAATTGTCGGTCGTTTCTGCCGTCACCACATTGTCATCTTTAAGTAACATTACCCGGGTGTTTCGTAATTCAACGGGGCGACCATGAACGGAATTGACTTGGTGCACACGACCCACCAGGCGGCCATCGTCGGTCAAGTTGGTGGAGTGCATTGAAATGGACGTTGCCGGCGGGTACTCCGGGTACGTGCTCGATAGACCTTTGACGCCATACAGCCGCTCGGGGCTGGCAACTTCCGCCTCGCCATCCAGCATTCCCAGGCCAGTCGCTTGTTTACTCGCTTCCCACACCTGGTTGTTGTACGCATCGTCCGAAACATAGCGGCCATAAACGCGCAATACCACTTTAGGAGAAAAATATCGAATCCAATCCAAATTGATGGTGGTTTGGTTGGGAACCGCTAACACGTCGATAGACCTGGGAATTCGATCGGCGGCTTCTTCGCTAAAGGCTAATACGTTAAATCCGAATACAAACATCGCCGAGTCTCCGAAACCGGCTAATGTGTAAGTTCCTGGACGCACATTATTGAACCGGAATCGACCGAACGCATCTGCATTGGTTTGGGAAACGACTCGCCCTCGGTTTAACAGGGAAACTCGCATGTTCAACAGGTTTGAATCGCCATAAGTGGCAATCGTACCGTCGATCCGTCCATTGCTGTCGGACATGATCCAGTTGGCGCGTAAACCCTCGTCCAATCGTTCGATATTTTTCCCCGTACCAGCCTGTCTCCAGCCGGCAAATCGCTCGTTGACTTCATTCTTCTGTTCCGGGATGTAGGGGTCCATAATGGACAAGTTGGAGTCGGGGGCCTGAAAATTAGGCAGCCCGCTTGGAAGGACCGGGGGATCCTGCGGCGATGGCACCTGGGCCTTT
>JABACA010000219.1 GCA_014237975.1 Mariniblastus sp.
GGAGCCAAGTGCATCCTGTTGCAGGTCGACGAGGACAGCCCGATGGTGGGTGCCGCTCAACAGGCCGCACAGCCACGCCTGGTCAATTCGCGGCAAGGAAAGTCGTTGCCCACCTTGCTGGTTGGGAAATTCGATCCGAACCAACAGGTGATGGTTAGAATCCCCAAACAAACGATGGGTCAAACCGAAGTTCGCAATGTGATCGGTGTCTTGCCCGGCACCGATCCTGAATTGAAAGACGAAGCCGTTCTGTTTTCAGCCCACCTGGATCACGTCGGAACCCAGGCCGGGTTGGAAGACCCGGTTTTTAATGGTGCCGATGACAATGCAACGGGCGTGACGACCGTGATTGAACTCGCCAGGGCGTTTGGGTCGATGAAGACCGCACCGAAACGGACGATCATCTTTATGACCTTCTGGGGTGAAGAGAAAGGCCTGTTGGGGTCGCGGCATTATGCCAGTCAACCGACCTGGCCGCTGGAGAAGATCGTGGCCAATATCAACATTGAAATGGTCGGTCGGCCGGAACCAGGTGCCGCCGGCAAATGCTGGATGACTGGCTGGCACGAATCGGACCTGGGACCGATCATGGCCAAGGCGGCTGGAGCGGTAGATGTGCTGATCTTTGAACATCCCGAGTTCAGCCCGATGCTGTACCGTTCCAGCGACAATTACTCGTTTGCCGAAAAAGGGGTTGTGGCGCACAGTTTTTCCGCCGGTTCACTGCATGACGATTACCATCAGCCGGGTGATGAATGGGAAAAACTTGAGTTGCGGCATATGACGAGAGTGATCCAGGGCCTGTTCGTTGGCAGTCTGCCGATTGTCAACGGCGAGGCGACTCCCAAGGCAAAATCCAAAGATGGTTCCTGAATGACCGGGTGTTATTGCGACAAGCCGTTTTGCAATGTTTCCAGGTTCTCGTTCATGATACGGATGAAATCGGAATTGGCGTCTTCCGGTAACCCGCCATGGCTGAATGAATTGAGAGAGTAGGTTTGATACCCGAGTGCATTGAGGCGGTTCTTTAACCAGTCCGGTGGAGCCGTATCAAACAGGATATTTTTCGAGTTGGATTGCTTGGCTCGTGCAACAAAGTCCTGCTCTTCGGTGGCTGACCAGGATGGTTCTTGCGGGAGATCGAACCAGAGCAGGTGGGTGTCCTCCAGCCCGGCGGCCCGGGTGAGAAATTTCAAACGGGGCGTCGACGTAATCACCTGGCCATCGGGGATGACCTCCATACGGGCTGCCAGTCCGTCCAGGTCTTTCTCCAGACCTCGTAAATTATCGCGAAAAACGGAGGCCATTTCCGGGTAGCCAGTTTCCAGCGCCACCGCGATTTGCTGGGCCTGTTTCTTGGCCGTCAATGGATCCAGCCATGTTTGAGCTACCATGAAGGGGTGCGAATGTTCGCCTTCGGGGCCATGTCGATGGACCACACGATAATCCTTGACGGAGATGAAATCCTGCAGGTCAAGATTGTCAGTCGTGTGGCAGATCCTTGATTCTGGCAGCGATACTCGCACCATCCATCGGGCAAACGGCGCGCCGGGGCCATTGGCGATGATCAGGTCGGATTCCTGTAACGTTTGAATCTGCTTTTCGTCAGGTGTCCATTGATCGGGTGCTCCCGCCGGCGGTGCAATGAGTTCGGTTGCAATCGAGTCACCCGCAATGCGGCGTGTCATGTAATCCAACGGATAACTTACAGTGGAAACCCGGTTCGACCTGGTTTGCCTGCCAAACGACGAGCCGCTTTCCTGGTCGCCGCCACCGTTCTGGCACCCATTGAACGAGACCAAAAACAAAATCAGAAGAACGCAATGTACCAACAGTTGTTTACCCATGACTTCCAATCAACAAGGACTGAACCACGTCGCCTGCCAATATCCAGACGGCCCAAACTGCCACGGCGACCATGAGTGAGCTGAACAGGAAAAGGATCGCTAATTCCGACAGCTGTAACAATAGCATGGTACCCCGGCTACACCCCAGCTTAAACATCGTTTGCATTTCACGTTGTCTTAGCCGTTGGGAAAGTACCAGAACCAGAATCAACAGGAACAGGGTCGCAATCGCAATCAGGATGGCGTTCAAATCAAAAAACTTTTTGACTTGAAAAACAAGCGACATCAGTTCCTCGATCACCCCTACTGGTTGCACCAACTGGGTTTCATCACCGCCTGCCTGGAAGTGGCCCATCAAAAGGGTCTCGCTTTTTTCGTCGGGCGCTACGGCAATGACCGCTGTGACGGGGAAGTCGGCTGTCTCCCCGTGGAAATGAAAGGAGTCGATGTTGGAGTCGGTAATTTCCATGAAAGGCAATACGGCAGCCGTGGCCTGCAAGGTGCCATCGGAGCGGACTTCCACCTTCAGATCATCCGTTTCCTCTGCCAGGTTTTGATGACCGTGTCCCAATCCCTCGATCACCCAGGTTGTTTTCAAGTCGACAAAAACGGCCCAGTCATCCGGTGTGGACGTCGGTTCCAAAACGCCCCGCACCAACATTTTGAGCGGGTATTGGCCGCCCAGATCGAGGATGTTGTCCGGGTCCGAAAGCAACCGGTCACCCGGACCCAGTTGTAGCTTGCGGGCGATTTGGCTGCCCAACACGCAATCGCCCAATCGGCTGAGCGATTGTCCCTGGGCCAATTGCAGATTGCGGAACTTGAAGTAGTCCAGGCTGGTTCCCACGATGGGAAACCCACGAGCAGTGAACTGGGAGTAGATCGGAACAGGTCGGGCCCAACCCGTTTCTCGAATCTCTGCCGCCATTGAATAGGGGATCTTGTCGGGTCTCTTGGTGGTGAAATAGAGCGCGTGCAGCGTCAGGTCCAGTCCACTCCCCCTGGCACCGATCACCAGCGGAGTGCTTTCGGCACGCGAAATGATTTTTTCATTAAACTGCGCCAGTAATATCATGATCGTGATCGGCAGAAAGGCCGTCAGGAAAATGCTGGCGACCAGGATCAGCGTTTTCAGCTTGTGGTACTGGATGTAGCGGATAACAAGGTTCAGCCAGCTCATGATTTTGTGGCTCCCAGCGGATCATCGGGTTGGGAGCTATGGCTGGAATCCACCCTAAACTCCTGGAAATCAATGACCCGTTCAAAACCATCGAGGATTTGCATATCGTGAGTGACGACGATCAGCGTTTGTCCCTGATCTTGATTGACTTTGAAGAGGATGTCGAGAATCTTGGTTTTGTTTTCAGGATCCAGGTTGCCGGTTGGTTCATCTGCGAAAATCAACTTGGGACGCGTGACCAGGGCGCGGCAGATGGCCACCCGCTGTTGCTCCCCCTGGGATAAACGGCTTGGCAAACGTCTAAGCTTGTCGCCCAATCCCATTTCCTGGGCAAGTGATTCCGCGTATTGACGGTCTTGGCGGGTTGGCCGAATGGACTGGTTGATGGCAAATGGGAGCAGGATATTTTCCAGGGTGTTGAGGTAGTCAACCAACTCGAACTGCTGAAATACCATGCCAATCTTTGAAATCCGGAAGTTCCTGCGATCGCGATCCGGCATTTGGGAAACGGACTCAGATCCAATTTGAATACGACCTTGTTGCGGAACGTAAATTCCGGCCATCAGATTCAAAAGTGTTGTCTTGCCACTGCCGCTGGGCCCGACGATGGCCACCTTGCTGCCCGCGTTGATCGACAATTGTTCGATCACCAGGCGAAAGTCTGACCGCGGGTACTGAAACTCTAGCTGATCGAGGTTGATGGGTATCATGCAGGGTTCACTGTTTAATAGCGATAGCGCGAAGGTTTGCCTCGAGAGGTTGTATGGAATGGGTGCAACGCCGACCGTTGGCAATAAAAATGACCCACTGCACAGCCGATCTCTCAAGTCTACTATGAGTTCGACGGACGAAAAGCTGTGGGCCATGTTTGCCGGGCAACGAGCGAGAGATTTCGTACTCTTGGAACAGGCGGGCCGCGCAGGATCCGGTGGAAAATGGCGTCTCAACCCGTTTCAATCGGGGCCATTACAAAAAACTTGTTTCTTGGCAAAGGGCGCCTGCCAAAATGGACCTTGCGCCCTAGAATTATTTTCTCGTCAGTTTTGGAACCTACGAATCCCCCGACCTGAAAAATTCCGAGGAATCCCAGATGCTTCGAATCGTCGTACTTGCCATCACCATGTTTTGTTGGATCGCCGCGCCACTCGCGGTCGAAGCGCAGGACCCGGGCGCCGTGCCGGTAAATCCCCGAGATCGGATCGAAGCTGTAGTTCAGTCTTACGAAACAGCCTTCAATCAACGAGATGTCGAGAAACTAGTTTCCCATTGGTCTCCCGAGGGAGTTTATTTGAGTCGGCTCAGTGGAGAACAGGTTGTCGGTCACGCCGCAATGACCAAGGAATTCTCAACCATGTTTGCCGGAGATGACGTTCCCAAACTGAAACTTGTGACCGAGTCGATCGATCTCGTTTCTCCCAATGTCGCGTTGGAGACCGGTTCGGCCACCGTCGTTCATACAGACCAGCGGGTTGTGACGACTGGCTATCGCGTGGTTTTTGTCCAGCGCAACAGCCGCTGGCTGATTGACCGAGTCAGTGAAGAAGAAATTGCGTTTCAATTATCCAATTACGATTACTTGCAGGGACTTGAGTGGTTGATCGGTGATTGGGTCGAACAAGATGCGGCGGCCACAATCAAAATCTCAACTCAATGGACGAAAAACAAGAACTTTATTAGCCGGACTTACACCGTCACAGAGGGTGAGGAAACAGTTTCCAGTGGGTTGCAGATTATTGGCTGGGACGCGGCAGAACAGCAGATTCGCAGCTGGTTGTTCGACTCCGATGGCGGTGTGATCAATGGCAAATGGACGCAACGCGGCGACCAATGGGTTGTCAGTTCCGTGGCCCAGTTAAGCAGTGGCGTTAAGGGGTCGTTTACCAGTGTTTTTCGTCCCATTGCCGATGGCAAATATGGTTGGCAAAAGGTCAATCGAATGGTGGATGGCAACCTGCTGCCCAATGTTGATGAGGTCATTGTTGTTCGTAAATAGCAAATCCAAGTCAACTGTTCTGCACCCAAAAAACAACCGCGAGTAAATATAATGAACCAAATCACTAAGTTGAGTTTTTGCCTGGTATGTTTAACGCTGACCGTATTGTGGGCCTGTGACGAGTCCTGGGCGCAACGTGGAGGGGCCGGTCGAGGCGCGGCAAATCGCGGAGGTGCCAGTCGAAGCACGGCAAATCGCGGCAATGTCAGTCGTGGTGCAGGTCAATCCATCAACCGATCGCCATCGATGAATAACCGGTCCATGGGTGGTTCGGCGCGGATCAACTCGAACCATCCCACTGCAAACCGACCGACTACAAATCGACCTAATACGGGTTTGCCCAACTCGGGCAATTTAAACACGGGACGGCCCAATACGGGCAATTCAAACACGGGCAGGCCTAGTATTGGTCAGCTACCGGGAGGGCAACAGCCGGGGACGACGCGGCCGTCGACCCGGCCCAACTCGACGGCTGGATCTCGCCAGCAAAACGGGTTTCAGCCAGGAACGGGGACTCGCCCATCGGCCGGATCCAGACCTACCCAAGGGTCACTTAACCAATTCCTGGACCTGAATCGCCCAAGCAGCCGTCCACCCAGCGGTG
>JABACA010000021.1:0-30087 GCA_014237975.1 Mariniblastus sp.
GCCTGACCGGTCAGTTCATAAAGGAAACGGCTGGGAACCGTGTCCCGAGCCTTCCCCCACTTGCGGCGTGTCAGGGACATTGACAAAGTCAATTTTTCCTTGGCTCTGGTGATGCCTACGTAACACAGCCGCCTTTCTTCCTCGATCCCTTTCTGATCGCCTTCGATGCTTCGATGATGAGGCAATATACCCTCTTCCAATCCGACGATGTAGACTTCGGGAAACTCGAGTCCTTTGGCACTATGCATGGTCATCAGCATGATTGCGTTCTTGTTCAACTGTCTTTCTTTTTCCTCCTGGGGATCCTGGTCACCCAACAAGATTCGGTCGAGGAACTCGGTGAAACTCGGTTTGCCCACCGAGGATTCATACTCACCCAGCGCATTGACAATCTGCTCTACCACATTCCAGCGGGTTTCCCGTTCGTTGTTGTCCGGATACAAACGATCCACCTCTGAGCGGTAATCAATCGCCTCGATCAGCGCCCGGGTGCGGTCAACCATGGATCCTTTTTGAGTTCGGGAAGTCCTGATGACCTGGGTCAGACGTTGCATACCTCGAATGGCATTGGCAGGAAACGATGGCCGACTGGCCGTTCCTTCAATAATTGCCCAGAGGTCCAGCTTGTTCTTGATACTGTGATCCATCAATTGCTCGATGGTCTTTTTGCCAATCCCCCTCGGCGGCGAGTTAAGAATTCGAAGGACGGAGACTTCATCCGCCGAGCCCTCGACAATTTTCATGTACGCCAAAATATCTTTCACTTCTTTTCGGTCAAAAAAGGACATTCCACCTACCAGAACATAAGGCAACCGGGCTTTGCGCAATTCCGTTTCGAAGGGACGCGGTTGCTCGTTGGTACGAAACAGGATGGCAAAGTCCCTGGGCTCGACTCCGGCCTGCTCCAATCGTCGACGGATGGAAAACACCGTCTCGGATGCTTCTTTTTCCTCGTTGGGGTACTGGTGTATCTTGGGAGGGTCGCCGGTACCTCTGGCTGCCCGCAATACTTTTTCATGCCGAGTCTGATTGAACTCGATCAGTGAATTTGCCAAATGCAAGATGGCGCCGGTACATCGATAATTTTCTTCCAACCGAACTACCTTGGAATCAGGCCAATCTTGGTGAAAACGCAAAATGTGCTCGACATCGGCACCTCGCCATCCATAAATGGACTGGTCGTCATCACCGACAACACACAAGTTACGATGCCCCCCTGCCAAGGCCGATACGATCTGGTATTGGCTGACATTCGTATCCTGGTATTCATCAATCAACAAATGATCAAACATCGCGGCCTCTTGCAGACGAATTTCAGGTTCCTGTCTGAAAAGTTCTTCTGTTAGCAACAAGAGGTCATCAAAATCCACCGCGCCACCATTTTTCAAGGCTTGTTGGTAACGGCGGTAGCCAACCGCGGCCAAATGTTCCCGGTCCGCATCGCATTCCAAAACGGCTTGCTCGGGCCCCAACGATCGGTTCTTCCAATCGCCAATCATGTATAACAGCTGACTGGGTGACAGTAACGTATCGCTGACCCTGATTTCTCTCAGCACGCTACGCGCCAGGGCCTCTTGATCACCCCGGTTGTAAATCGTAAACCGCGCGGGATATCCCAATACTTCAATGTGTCGACGTAATATTCGAACGCAGAGTGAGTGAAACGTTGAAATGAATGGCCTATTCTGATTTCGGGTTCCCAATATCGCTTCCAGCCGTTCCTGCATTTCCGTGGCAGCTTTATTGGTAAATGTCACCCCCAGGATTTTTTGGGGCGCGATTCCAGATTGAATCAATTTGGCAATTCGAAGCGTGATGACCCGGGTTTTCCCGGTTCCGGCGCCTGCCAGAACCAACAGGGGACCGGACAGCGTATTGACCGCGTCTGCTTGTCCAGGGTTGAGTCCAGTCATAAATCTGTCAAAAGTTGCGTTCGGCAGGCAGAATACCTGGCTGCCCAAAATAAACCCTTTGGTAACATTGCAAGCGTAAAAACCCGTATACAAACGCTCAGCTTGGCTTTATCCTAATCCACCCATCCCCAGTTGATCAGGGGTCGGTATTGACCATTTTCGGACAGCACTCATATACTGGCGTGATTAACTCGGTTGTGTCTGGCTTGCTCCTTTAAACATGCGTCGATGAACAAAAAACAACACGAAAAAGAAATTCTTGAAAACGAAATCGTAACGTGGACCGAAAAGAATTTCGGACACCTCAGACCTCACTTGCCCGTGATCGGCATCTGTGCAGGCTTGATCATTGTTATTTGCATTCTGTTCGTTTACTACCAGGAATTGAATAAGAACAACAAGGCGATGCCATGGAACGCCTTTAACATGGCTGTCAGCCAAACACGGATGACGGGTGATACACGATTGTTGACCCAAGTTGCCGAAGAGTACCCCGAGAATACGGCTGGATTGTGGGCTTTGCAGTTGGCAGCCGACTTTGAATTAAGAAGTGGTATCAGTCAATTTGGCGAAGACGAAGTCGTTCGCAAGGAAGGAATGGACAAGGTTCGTAAGGCCCGCGACATGTACCAGAGAATTGTCGATACGAAGATCGACAAAACACCGATGCTACAACGCCGGTCTCTATTTGGATTGGCCTATGCTTCCGAATCCATGGGAGATTTCAAAGCTGCCAAGGATTATTATCAGGAACTGGGCGACGATGGCGGTGACTCGCCGTTTTTGGATGCAGCCAAGCGTGGAGAGGTACGGACCACCAATCCGGAATACCTTGCCTTGTTTAACAAGTTCAAAGAATGGAAAGACACTCCCGGTGACGCTCCTGGTCCCGTCTTGCCTCCCCGTCCCGATATTGGATTCCCACCGAGTGATTCAACCTCGAACGAATTTGGCGGAGGAGCATTTGAACCTCCGACGACTCCTCCAGCGACCACCGACGACAGTGCGGCGGATACCCCAACGACGTCCAACTCCGCGGAGAACCCGGATCAGGACAATACTTCGCAAGACACCAAAAAATCCGAGAGCGACAACAAGGCTGCCGATCCGGATTCTTCGACGACCAGTGAAGATCCCAAAAAAGGCGACGGCTAAAACCAGCAAGTCGCCATTGGAATCCACGAGTATCTCAGACGTTAAAGTACGTCGATGCCTGGCAACGCCCAACGCAACCTCTCATCCGCGCTTCGATTCCCATTCTGTCGATCGGCACCAGACCATTACGGTTAAACAGTGCCTCAATCGGTACCGTCGTGTACGATATTTCGCAGACCCGTAAAAAAAGTTGCTGGACCACTGCCAATCAACCCATAATAACGTTTCAACTTGCGCCCTGACTGACTGGCAATATTGACGGGTAAGACATTGGCTTGGAACGTTTTTTTGCGATCGCTGTTTAGTTGCCTGTGGCTCAATCCTCTCACCACACGGGTGTATGACTGGGCCAATCCGGCCGGTCATCTCGGTTTGCAAGGCGAGCGCGCGGCGCAGCGCTACCTGAGGAAACAGGGTTACATCATCCTGGCTCAACAATATTCAAACAAATACGGTGAGCTGGACCTGATTGCGACAAAACAGCAAACGGTGGTCATTGTCGAAGTAAAAACGCGTCGCTCCGACCAAGCGGGTTTGCCAGCCGAAGCGGTCGACTCCAACAAACAGGCTCGAATCAGCAAGGCGGCTTTGGCCTACCTCAGCCGTCACGATCTGCTGGAGCATCCGGCCCGATTTGATGTGATCGGGATCCTCTGGCCGCTTGGAAAAAAACGACCCGTCATAACCCATTACATCAATGCCTTCGAAACGGCCGGGCTGTTTCAGATGTACGCCTGACTGGCAGACCTTCATCATTCCCGGCCGATCCATTTTTTCATTTCATTCCAGGGGAGTGTATTGGCCACGTCGGCCGCAGTGAGACAACCACGGCGAGCCTGCTTGATACCATATTTCATATCATCCAGGCCTTCCGTTCGGTGGGCATCCGTATTGATCACAACAGGAATACCACGCGTCTTGGCAGCCAGCAGGTGTATGTCATTCAAGTCCAGTCGCCTTGGATTGGCGTTTAACTCCAACAGTTTTCGATTTTCCAATGCCGCTTGAAAAACGGCGTCCATGTCGACATCGTACGGCTCACGTTTATTCAATAACCGGCCGGTCGGGTGCGCCAGCATGCTGACATGGGGATGCTGCAACGCACCGACAATCCGGTCGGTGATCTGCTGGCGGGACTGCTGCTGACCGTAGTGCACGCTGGCGATGACCCAATCCGCCTGGGCCAGGACATCGTCCGGCAAATCCATCCCTCCTGCCTCGAGGATGTCACACTCAATTCCTTTGAGTACGAGAAAATCGTCGGTCATGGCCTGGTTCAGTTGATCAATCTCCTGCCACTGCGCAAGCAACCGATCGCTGTCCAATCCATTGGCCATCGTCACACGTTTGGAATGATCCGTAATGGCGATGTATTTCAAGCCGCAGGCTTTGGCGGCATCCACCATCTCCGGCAAGGTCGCTCGTCCGTCGGTTGCCGTGGTGTGCATGTGTAAGTCCCCGCAAATGTCGTCCAGCTCAATCAGTTCGGGCAACGGACCTGTTTCTGCCCAATCCAATTCGCGCCGCGCCTCCCTGATTTCTGGCGGGAACTCTGGCAAACCGAGTGCTTCATAGACCTCTTGCTCGGTTCGACCGGCCAGCCACTGTTCCTGGTCCCCCTCAAGTTGAAAGACACCCCATTCATTGATTTTTTTTCCCATCTGTTTAGCCCGGCCTCTTACCAGAACGTTATGGGCCTGGGAGCCGGTGAAGTATTGCAACGCGGCGCCAAACGACTCTGCGGGAACCACCCGCAAATCAACCTGGAATTCATTTTCCAATCGAACCGACATCTTGGTTTCGCCCCGCACGATCGTGCTGTTGATCGAATCGAATTCTGCGAAGTGATCCATCACCTCTTCCGGGCAGTTGGAATCGACCAGCAAGTCGAGATCTCCCACAGTTTCCTGGCCCCTTCGATAGCTGCCAGCAAACTCAAGCCGATTCACCGATGAACAGTCCACCATGTGCTTTCGCAGATCCGATGCTATCTGGTCTGCCTGTGACCATAGTATCCGTTGATTCGCGGCGACCGCGATCGCGATCCCTGCCAGAATGGCCTTTTCGGTTTTTGCCCCGAAGCCGGGCAACTGCTGAACTTGGCCGTCCATACAAGCCGCTTCTAATTGTTCAAGATTGGAAATTCCCAGTTCGTTGAACACGGCGGCCGCTTTCTTCGGCCCCAGCTTGGGAACATTCAACAAATCCAAAACCGTACGTGGAACTTCGTCAAGAATTGTCTCCAGCTGCTCGAGCTTGCCCGTTTCGACCAGTTCCCTGCATTTGGCAGCAACCCCTTTGCCAATTCCATCAAATTCAACCAGGTCCTCACCATTTTCCAACAACTTCTCTATCGAATCCGGCATCTCACGAATTACGCGAGCTCCATTGCGATAAGCTCGCAACCGAAAAGCGTTCGCTCCTTGAAATTCCATCAAGTCGGCCAGCATTTCCAGCGTTTGCGCTATTTTTTGGTTCGTCATAAAATGGATCATACTGGCAGGATGAACCGACTTCCAGCGTGCGGCGCTTGACGGGCAGGGTATAATAAAGCCGGGGCAGACTAAGACTGACTGGCATTGAGATTAACCGCCAAACCGATCTAACACTTTTTAGGTCTCTATTTTAGAATAGGCGGTTTTGATCCGTGCCACTCTAACCCCAAGCTCGATCGTGGCCCGTTACGCACTGACAATTTTCTTGAGCGCCTTTTTGCTGTTTCAAATACAGCCGATCGTGGCGCGTATCATCCTGCCTCGTTTTGGCGGAACATCAGCGGTTTGGACCACCTGCATGATGTATTTCCAGACGCTGTTATTGGTGGGTTATGTCTATGCCCATATTGTGAGGCGCGTTTTTTCGCCCCGCACCACCTGGATGATTCATGTTGGCTTGCTGACGGCCGCCGCATTGGCCCTGCGGATCGAGGCGATTCCTGATCAAACGATCAGTGACTCATCCAACTTGGCCTGGTCGATCCTCCAGGTACTGACCTTGACGATCGGTTTACCGTTCTTGGCACTGTCCACCACCGGTCCACTTGTGCAGGCATGGCATAGTACCACCCATCCGAATCGACAAACCTACCGGCTCTATGCCCTCTCCAACCTGGGATCCATGCTGGCATTGCTATCCTACCCGTTTATCGTCGAGCGATTTTTCGGTTTGTCGGTCCAACAGACCAGTTGGTCGATTGCCTTCCTGGTCTTTGCCGCATTGTCCGCCTGGAGTGGCTGGCAAACCGTTCGTTGCCAGGAGTGGTCTCAAGCGGAGGAAGACAATGCGACCGGCGCTGAATACAGCTCCATTACCGGTTTCTCGGTCGTGGCCTGGTTAACGCTCAGTGGCACGGCTTCCATCGTTCTTTTGGCAACCACCAACCTGATGTGCCTGGAAGTGGCTTCCTACCCGTTTCTTTGGATATTACCCCTGACGCTTTACCTGTTGACCCTGATTATTTGTTTTGACCGACCGAGCTGGTATCTGCGGGGGCCCTGCATGACGTTGTTTTTATTTAGCGCGGCCTATGCGATCTTACTGGTTCACCTGGGAACACGGACATCGTTGATTGCACAGGTCACCGGTATGTCAGCCGTCTGTTTTCTGGGTTCCATGGTTTGCCATGGCGAACTTCAACGGTTAAAGCCTCCCACCTCCTATTTGACTCTGTTTTATTTGTGCATTGCGACGGGTGGCGCCCTGGGAGGCATCTTTGTGGCACTGGTAGCCCCGTATTTTTTCGACGGGTATTACGAATTCCATATCGGGTTGGTCTTGGCCATTTTGTTGCCCATGACAATTATCTTTTTAGAGCTGCGCAAGAGAATCAAGGCGCTGCCTGCCACATTTTGGCTAGGTTCATCGGCCAGCCTGTTCGTTTTGTCAATCGTCGCCTGCTCCCTGATTTACCATTTGGACCGCAGCTTCCAACCCAACCTGCTGTTCCGGCAACGCAGTGACTATGGAATCGTGTCCGTTCAGGACGTCGACCAATTCCGCAGACTGATCAATGGACAGACGATTCACGGTGGCCAGTCTCTCAACGAATCCTTTGAATTCACACCGAACCTTTATTATGTAAACGGAAGTGGAGCTGCGATTGCCTTCCAGACATTTCGGGATTGGCAAGCCGACCATGGCCAGCTTGATCGCCCGTTGAACATCGGGGTGCTGGGCCTGGGGACCGGTTCCCTCTCTGCCTGGGGCCGAGCCGATGACCGGTTCTGCTTTTATGAGCTTGACCCCTTGGTCACTCAGGTAGCAAAAGACTATTTCACGTTTGTAGAAGAAAATGACGCACAAATCGTCAACGGTGATGGGCGGATCGAACTCGAGAAAGAACTTGCGACGGAGGGCCCCCGCAACTACGACATCCTGTTCATCGATGCGTTTTCGAGTGACTCCATCCCCGTTCATCTGCTGACAAACGAATGTCTTGAGTTGTATTGGAAACACCTCAACCCGGATGGCATACTCGTATTACACATCACCAACAAATTTGTTGATCTGAGGCCAGTCGTTTATTCACTGGCTAAAAAACTCGGCCTGAATGCCACTCTGATTGACCATGACAACCCGGTCCTCAAGACGGATACCCGCTGGGTTTTACTGACCAAGAACAGGGAGCTGAGCGATTCACCCCGGTTTCAAAACGCAAAATCCGAATGGCCCAGCGAACTTCCTGCCATTATCTGGACGGATGACTTTGCCAGCCTGGCCCCATTGGTAATATGGAATGGTGGGTCGGATTGGATTGCCGAATTGCGATCCAACAAACAAGAACGAGTCAGCGAAGACGATTAAGGCCGATCCCGCAGCGTCATACCGAAACGGAATCCAATGAGCCAACCAGCTGAATCCGAAAAAAAATTCCGGATTACCCAAGTCACCCCGGCCGAGCGACAACAACGCGAGGACAGTTTGGCGGTGGAGGAGCCGATGGAAATCCGCATCGTTTTTGGACCTCCTGAACGTCGAACCGGGCGGAGCCTGTCAATCACGATGCGAACGCCAGACCACGATTTTGAACTGGCTGCCGGTTTTCTGTTTACCGAAGGGATTGTAGACCGTGCCGAACAAATATTGGGTTTTGAGTTTTGTGGTGAAATACCAGAGGGAAGACAACGACCCAATATCGTTCGCGTCGAACTGGATTCGCAGCTCAATGTGCAAATTCAAAATCTGCAGCGACATTTTTACACAACTTCCAGTTGCGGCATTTGTGGTAAAGGTTCCCTGGAAGCGATAAGGTCCACTGGCATCAAACCGGTCGATTCCCCACTGACCGTCAGGCTGGAGACGATTTACCAATTATCAGACCGCTTAAGGGAAGCGCAGTCGGTGTTCCAGCAAACGGGCGGCATTCACGCCGCCGGTCTATTCAACCAATCGGGTGAATTGATCACGCAACGCGAGGATGTCGGTCGTCACAACGCACTGGATAAACTAGTTGGAAATCAACTACTGGAAGGCCAATTACCGCTGCATCAACATATCCTGATGGTAAGCGGGCGTTCCAGTTTTGAATTGGTTCAGAAAGCGGCCGCCGCCCAGTTCCCGGTGATGGTATCCGTCGGCGCCCCTTCCAGCTTGGCGGTGGAACTGGCCGACGAGTTTGGCATTACACTGATCGGGTTCGCCAGCGGGAAACGGTTCAATGTTTACACCCATTCCCACCGCATGATTGACTAGCCGAGTCGTGTCAAAAACAATATTTGACCGAGCCGGACCACTGCAGAACATGCAAAATCCGAAGTAATTTTCCCGAAAATCCATGATCCACCGATCCGTGATACCGATTCAATCCCGGTGTAATTTCTATAGGCAATCAAGCTATACTTGTGGTATACCAACGGCAGACTTTCCACCCCAAGTTGAATCCTTTTAAAAGTTTGCTAAATGCTGAAACCGTCTGCCGACCGCGAGCAAGTCCTTCACTTACTGGAACACCTGGGGGGTGTTACCGAGGAGAACGTCCGTCAAGTGTCCGAACAAACCGGTGTTCCTCAGGCAGACATCTGGGGAACGGGTCTGTTTTATACGTTGATCAACAAACCAGGTCGACGGATCCGGGTGTGTGACGGTCTCAGTTGTCAAATGGCAGGCTGCCACGAACTGATCAACCAGTTGGAATCAGAGGGTAAACGGGTAGAGCGCGTCAGCTGCCTGGCTCAATGTGATCGTGCACCGGCAACGTTGGACGAGGATCTGGAACTGATTACCTATCAAGGCAAACCGACGGGAGTCACCCCCGACGATGCCGATTTGCCAATGAACTTGGCGGGCGAGCCGGACAAATCTTATGCGGCCTTTGTCAAAGCCCAACAGATGGGCGTCGATGCGGTTCTCCAACAAATCGAATTGGCCGGGCTGCAGGGCAGGGGAGGGGCCGGGTTCCCGGCTCATTTCAAATGGAGTTCGGTGATCGGCCAGCAGGAAACAGAACGATACGTGGTATGCAATGCAGACGAAGGCGAACCGGGAACTTTCAAGGACCGTGAGATTTTATTGCGACAACCACACAAGATGATCGAAGGCTTGGCAATCGCCGCCTGGACGGTTGGTTCCAACGACATTTACATTTACATTCGCGGTGAGTTCACTAATGAAATCCGCGCGTTGAGAACGGCCATCGAAGAGGCCGCTGCAAAAATCAAACCGATTCAAATTCATGTGGCACTCGGTCATGGTGCTTATATTTGCGGCGAAGAAACCGCCCTGATTGAATCGCTGGAAGGTAAACGGGGCATGCCTCGACTGAAACCTCCCTACCCGACCGAAAAAGGATTTCGCAACAAACCGACCTTGATGCATAACGTGGAAACGGCTTGCTGTGTTCCATCGATCATCGAGCGGGGAGGAACTTGGTTCAAGGATCAAGGCCGCACGGAAGCCGGCTCAAAACTGTACTGCGTTTCGGGGAATGTCAATCAGCCCGGTGTCTACGAGCTTCCGCTCGGGGTCAACCTGGATGAACTGGTCGATGCGGCAGGCGGCTACGAAGGAACGCCCAAGGCATTCAGCCCGGGCGGTGCTTCGTCCGGGTTTCTGCCAATGTCGTTCCGCGAACTGCCGCTGGACTACAAGAACCTGGCCGAGGTCGGCTCCATGCTTGGCAGTTCGGGGCTCGTCGTGTTAAACGACACGGTTGATATTCCGGCGGCCGTTCAATCACAACTGATTTTTTTTGAACGGGAAAGTTGTGGGCAGTGCGCCCCGTGTCGAATCGGCACCCGTTACCTGCGACGACAGCTGGATGACTTCATCGGGGAAAAACAACTGGTCGCGTTGCGACATTCGGATGATGTGGCCTGGGAGATGGAAGAGGGGTCCATTTGCGGACTGGGAATGGTCGCCGCAAAACCACTTGAATCGGCAATGGAATATTTCCCGGAAGCATTCGAAGATAAGGCAAACTAGGGGAGCGAGCCATTGCGTACTGGATATTTTCAACCCAAGTTTCCGATACAAACCTAAGGAAAAATTCCCGGGGATCGTTCAAAGTGTATCCAAATTGTCATTCCTCGAATCGGCTCCTAGGCTAGAATCTAGAGAGTTCCCGTCCACTGAATCAAATTTACGTAGCTAACGGAAATCCAATCTCATAAAATTCAACCTCCCCCTTGCATGCTTACTGCCAAGGCCAATATGAACAACGAATTTACAATTAGCATCAACGGACAGGAGTGCGTCGCTTATCAGGGCGAGACGGTTGTCGACGTGGCACGACGCGCTGAAATTGACATCCCCACCCTGTGTCATGATACGCGGCTTGAACCGGTGGGAGCTTGCCGTGTTTGCCTGGTCGAAGTCGAAGGCGAACGCCGCATGCAACCTGGTTGTGCCTGGCAAGTCAAACCGGACATGAAGGTGGTTACTGAATCGGACCGCATCTCTAAACACCAATCGGTCCTGTACAGCCTCTACGCCTCGGATCACCGGGTCGATGACGAAGCCCTCCCAGTCGAAACGGGCAATGGAAACCAGCTTCGCCAGCTCTGCGCCGAAACCGACCTGATCCCACTCGAACCGGTATCGGCCGAACGCGTCGGACGACCCGACGATGTGAATCCCTACATTGCCTTTGATCCCGAACTCTGTATTTTGTGCGCACGCTGTACGCGATACTGCGACGAAGTCGAAGCCGTCAATGCGATTACACTGGCATTTCGTGGCAGCGAAACAACCATTTCGACAGCCGGCGAACGGGGGTTGCTGGATACCACCTGTGAACTGTGTGGCGGCTGTATCGATACTTGCCCGACAGGCGCCCTGATCGAAAAGAAAGCTCCCGTGCTGATGCCGGCGGACACCGATAAAGTTCGTTCCACGTGTAATTTCTGTGGTGTGGGATGCCAGTTGGATCTGCATGTTCTTGGTGATCGTGTTGTCAAAGTCACCAGTCCTCCCCCGGGAGAGACGATGAATGACGGCAACCTGTGCGTCAAAGGTCGATTCGCCTACGACTTTATCCACCATCAAGATCGACTGACAGAGCCACTGATACGCGGAGAGGATGGTGTGCTCCACCCGGCAACGTGGGAAGAGGCCCTGCAGGCAGCCGCCAATGGACTAAAACGGGTCAGCGAAAAACATGGCGCCGATTCCCTCGGATTTGTTTCTTCCAGTCGTTGCACGGGCGAAGAAAACTACCTGATGCAAAAACTCTCCCGGGCAGCCTTTGGCACCAACAACATCCATCAATGTGCCGCCACGTGACACGCTCCCACTGTCGCCGGGCTGGTGACCATGTTTGGAGCGGGTGCCATGACGAATTCCATCCCTGAAATTCGGGACAGCGAATTGATGTTCGTGATTGGCTCCAATACCTCCGAAGCCCATCCAATCATCGCGATGGAAATGAAACGGGCGCGGCAACGGGGTGCCAAACTGATCGTTGCCGATCCGAGGAAGATATGGATGGCCGAACATGCCGACCTGCACCTGCAGCTCAAGCCCGGTACGGACGTCTGGCTGTTGCAAGCGATGGCGCACGTGATCATCAACGAAAATCTGGTCGACCACGAATTTATTGAAAAGCACACCGATGGATTTGACGCGGTGGTCGAGGCCGTGAAACCGTACACGCCCGAAGAAGCCGAAAAGGTGACCGGAGTCCCGGCCGAAGACATACGCACGACGGCACGCCAATATGCAACGACTCAAAAAGCCGGAATCTACTACACGCTGGGAATCACCGAACACACTCACGGAACCGACAACGTCTACTGTTTGGCAAATCTGGTCCTGATGACGGGTCACCTCGGCAAGCGGTCGGCGGGGATGAACCCATTACGAGGCCAAAACAATGTTCAAGGCGCCAATGACGCCGGTGCCACACCGATCTTTTACCCAGGGTATCAACCGGTTACCGATGAAGCGGCCAGGCTCAAGTTTGAAACGGCCTGGGGGGTTCCCCTGTCGCCCAACAATGGTTTGAACCTGAACGTCATGATGAAGGAACTGACCAAAGGGAATATCAAGGGAATGTATGTGATGGGTGAAGACATTGTGATTTCCGAGCCCAATGTCTCACAGGTTGAAATGGGTTTGAACAAGTGTGAATTCCTGGTTTGCCAGGAGATTTTCCATAACGTAACAACCGGATACGCAGATGTCGTCTTGCCTGCCACCTGTTTCGCCGAGAAAGATGGCGTCTTCACCAACACCGATCGCCGGGTTCAGCGGGTTCGCAAAGCGGTCAATCCACCGGGCAATGCCCGCGCCGATTGGAAGATCCTCTGTGATGTTGCTCGCACGGCGGGGTACCCCATGCCAAACTATGCTGACCCGGGTGAAGTTTATGAAGAAATGGCCCAGCTGACCCCCAAGGTTGCTGGCATCTCTCACCGTCGACTGGACGAGAATATTCGCGGTTTGCAATGGCCCTGTACGGACCAGGATGATCCCGGTACACCAACCATGCACATGGATGGGCCGGCCATTGGCACGGCGCCTTTTCAAGTGGTCCAATATCGCCCCAGTGCCGAACTTCCTGATGACGAGTTTCCGTTGGTGCTATCCACCGGCCGTACGCTCTACCACTACAACGCGGCGACGCAAACCCGACGCGACCCGGGAACGGTTGCCAAACAGGACCAGAACTTTATTGAAGTCAACCGGCGCGACGCCAGGAAGCTTGGCCTCAACCACGGCGAACTTGTAAAAATTGCCTCGCGGCGTGGCGAAATCAGGGCGCAAGTCTGGATTTCTCCCCGGGTCAAACCTGGTTGTACCTGGATGCCGATGCATTTTGCTGAATCCCGGGCCAACATACTGACCAATGATGCGGGCGACAACGTCACTGGAACGGGCGAGTACAAAGTATGCGCCGTGCGATTGGAAAAATTGCCTTCTTCCAATGGGGCGACCTATTCGCAGTCCGAAATAGGTCATCCCGTACTCAACGACAAACAGCGGTAATGGCGCGCTACGGCTATTCCAGAGCCCTCGTTCTTATAGAATGACTGGAGCAATTACCGATTTCCTGGATTTCCCGCACGTCGTTGTGTCAACAAGAATTCTATCGGTACCGTGCTGCCAACATGTCATCGCGACCGTGCAGCGGGATTGATTGGGGATTTTGTAAACAGAGAGTCAAACCATGCCGTATCTCATGTCGCTGGACGAAGGAACGACGAGTTGTCGGACCATTATTTTTGACGAGAATGGCAAATCCGTTGCTACAGCGCAGCATGAGTTCCAACAGCACTTTCCGGTCCCCGGCTGGGTTGAGCACGACGCCAACGAAATTCGCGACACACAGTTTCGCACCATGCGCGAAGCCTTGAAGCTGTCCGGTTTGGACGCGGCTGATATTTCCTCCATCGGTATTACCAATCAAAGGGAAACGGTGGTGGTATGGGATCGATCCACGGGGAAGCCGATTCACCATGCCATTGTCTGGCAGGATCGACGAACCGCAGACGCAATTTCAAAGTATGATTCACCGGAAAATCAGCAGCTGGTAAGCCAAGCCACCGGCCTGCGGCTCGATCCGTATTTCAGTGCGACAAAAATTGGATGGATACTGGACAATGTAGACGGGGCGCGGGCCGCCGCCGACGCGGGTCGGCTGGCATTTGGAACGATCGACAGTTGGCTGTTGTGGAACCTGACCGGTGGCAGCGTCCATGCCACGGATATTTCCAACGCCTGCAGAACGCTGTTGGTCAATTTGAAAACGGGTGATTGGGATGACGACTTGTTGGCTCTGTTTGATATTCCCAAGTCAATGCTGCCCGACATTCGTCCCTGCAGCTGTAACTTTGGACAGACCGAACCGGAAATCCTGGGGACATCCGTACCGATTGGCGGGATGATTGGTGATCAGCAATCCGCCCTGTTTGGGCAAGCCTGTATCGAAACGGGCATGGCCAAAACAACCTATGGGACAGGTTGCTTCCTGTTAATGAACACGGGCAACGACATCGTCCGCAGCGAACACGGCCTGCTTTCGACCGTCGCCTGGCAAACCGAAGGGCAACCACCGGTCTATGCTTTGGAAGGCAGTATTTTCATGGGCGGGGCCGCAATCCAGTGGTTGCGGGATGGCCTGGGGATTATCGACACGGCACCCGATGTCAACTCGCTGGCGTCCTCGGTACCCGACAATGGAGGTGTCATCCTGGTACCCGCGTTTGCCGGTTTTGGGGCTCCCGTCTGGGACCCCTACGCCCGTGCCACGATCCAAGGCTTGACCCGAGGCAGTACGGCTGGCCATATTGCGCGTGCGACGCTGGAAGGCATTGCGTTTCAGGTGGTCGACTTGCTGCGTGCCATGGAGCAGGATTCGGCAGTCAAACTGTCGGAAGTACGGGTGGATGGCGGGGCAGCGGCCAGCGATCTGCTGATGCAGATCCAAGCCGACTTACTGAACCGTACCGTCCGGCGTCCCTGCGTCCTGGAAACCACCGCCCTGGGAGCGGCGTTTATGGCCGGACTATCTGCCGGTGTTTATACCGACCAACAGGACCTGACCCGCTACTGGAAATTGGACCGCGAATTTGAACCCACACTTTCCGAGCAAGATCGTGAGCAGCAAGTGAAACAATGGCACAAAGCGGTTAACCGATCGAAAAACTGGACAGAGGAGACACCTTAATGAATCGCGAAAATCTAATCCAGCAGGTCCAGCAGACCAAGTTGTGGGACGTGATCGTCATCGGGGGTGGCGCCAGTGGCATGGGCGCGGCGGTCGATGCTGCGGCACGTGGCTACCGCACCTTGTTGTTGGAGCAAATCGATTTTGCAAAAGGAACCAGCAGTCGGTCCACCAAACTGGTTCACGGGGGCGTGCGGTACTTGCAACAGGGCAATATCTCGCTGGTTCGAGAGGCGCTGTACGAACGGGGGCTGCTGTATCAAAATGCTCCCCACCTGGTCACCGATCTACCTTTTGTGGTTCCACGGTACAGTTGGTGGGAAGGCCCGTTTTATGGAATTGGGCTGAAGCTGTATGACCTGTTGGCCGGGCGGTTGAACCTGGCACCGTCGCGTACGTTGAATGCCCAGGAGACCTTGGATTCGATTCCCAACCTGGAACCGGACGGACTGTACGGAGGGACCGAATACCACGATGGCCAATTCGACGATTCCCGAATGTGCATTACCCTCGCTCGCACAGCTATGGACTTGGGGGGAGTTACACTGAATCATGCCCGGGTGGTGCAACTGCTGCGCGATACGGATGACCATGTTGCTGGCGTCAGGTTTTGCGACGAACAAACGGGAGAGGAATACGAGGCGAAAAGCAAGGTCGTCATCAATGCAACGGGCGTCTTTTCCGATGCGATTCGCAAGATGGACGAGGCCGATGCGGCGACCATTGTCGAACCGAGTCGCGGTGTTCACCTGGTGTTGGAGCAGTCATTCCTCAAGGGGGATACTGCCATCATGGTTCCCTATACCGACGACGGTCGTGTGCTGTTTGTCATCCCCTGGCACGAACATTGCCTGGTTGGAACCACCGATGAACAGACGCCTGAACCACTGCTCGAACCGCGTGCCACCGAAGAGGAAGTCGAATTCATCTTGCGAAATGCAGCCAGGTACATGTCTCGGGATCCGCAACGCAGCGATGTCTTAAGTGTCTTTGCGGGGCTAAGACCGTTGATCAAACATGAAGCGACAGCGACCAAGAACATCTCCCGGGAACACGAGGTCATCGTTTCCCGAGGCGGCCTGGTGTCGGTAGTTGGTGGCAAGTGGACAACGTACCGGCACATGGCCGAAGATGTCGTGAATCACGCGGCCGACGTCGCCGGCCTGGATCCGCGAAGTTGCATCACCGAAACATTGCATTTACGAGGATGGTTAGATCGTAACGACGTCAACATGCCGCAGGAAAATTGGCTGCGGGTTTACGGATCAGATGCCCCCCAGGTGAATTCCATTTGCGATGAAATTGACGGGGGTCATCAACCGCTCCACCCCCGCTTGCCGTATCCACGCGGCGCCGTGGTCTATGCGGTCCGGTTTGAACTGGCGCGAACGGTTGAGGATGTCCTGGCACGGCGAACACGAGCCCTCTTTTTGGACGCCGCGGCCGCAGCCGAATCCGCCAACGATGTGGCCCGTTTGATCGCCTCAGAATTGGGCCGCGATGAGAGATGGGTCAACGATCAAATCACCGAATTCCAGAAACTGGCGATTGGCTATCGATTGCCTTAGACCGTTTCGGTCCCGCTGTCCGAATGTTTAACGACAACTGCAAATCGGGAATTCGCCCGCTCGATAATAAGGCGAGCAATAAATCGATGATTTTGGCCCCCGGCTGGTGCGATTTTTTTTGAAGCGAACCACTTGGCTCCCCGCAAGGGCCGAGGATTAGCGGGAGGAAAAGTCACCAATAAACGGGCGAAGGTCCTGCCATTTCTGATAATCTGACCAATCCGCAACATTTTTGTTGTATACCCAAATTAACATTGTTACGATGAATCCTTAGCCCAGTTGTTAATAGGCAAGAATCACCCAGTTTCAACAGCTTTTTTTAAAAAAGGAAAATTGGGTTTACCCGCCGTATTAGTGAGGTTCCTCACTCCTTCCAAGGAAAGATACATCATGTCCAAATACACTAGACGCGATAATTTAGAGGTCTCCAAAAAACGCTGGGCCGCCTATGTCGCCGCAGGTGCTGCCGCCACTCTGGCCGGAACTCAGACTGCCGAGGCCGACATCACGCATGTGGTGGTTGGCGGAACCGACGGGGCGATCACATTCGGAGTTGGCCAGAAGTCTTGGGCGCTTGATGGTAGTGTCAAATTGGCTTTTGGTAACACGGCGCTCGGCGGAGGCACGACGCGGGGTTTCGCCTTTGGCGGTATTCCCTCCAATGGTGCGTCATTGCTTTTCGGTCATCTAGCGGGCACAACGGTAGGTAACTACCCTTATGTGGCCAACATGGCGTTGGATGCCAATGTTTCCACCGCTGCGTTCCTGGCAGGATCCGGCGGAACGATGGCTTATGGCAACGGATATGGCAACGACAAGTTCCTCAACAGCAGCGGAAGTCCAACGACAGGGTATGTTGGATTTCGATTTGACACCAACGCTAACGGTACCAATTTCCATTTTGGCTGGGCCCGTGTGACCCTCAATGGCGACACGCCCAAGAACACGTTTGTCGTTGAAGAATACGCTTATGGCGACGCGGGAGAATCGATCAAGGTTGGTGAAATCGGCGCGATCCCCGAACCTGGTTCGCTGGGCTGTTTGGCATTGGGTGCCCTCGGGCTCCTGGCCAGTCGTCGTCGTAGAAAAGCCAGCTGATCTAGACTCAATTAAATCAACCAAGGCCACTCTGTAGATCGGGTGGCTTTTTTTGTTGAAAAAGGCAATTTCATGACGGCCACCAAAAAAAAAGTTCTGTTGATTGGTTGGGATGGGGCCGATTGGGAACATATCAACCCGTTGCTGGACCAAGGGTTGATGCCGACCCTCGACAGCCTGATCGACCGGGGGACGATCGGCAACCTGGCAACCCTTCAACCTGTCTTGTCCCCGATGCTATGGAACTCGGTTGCCACCTGTAAATTCGCTGACAAGCACGGGATTCACGGATTTGTTGAACCGGACCATGCCCATGGTGGAGCTCGTCCTTTCTCCAGCCTTTCCCGTAAAACCAAGGCTTTATGGAATATCCTGTCCCAATCCGGCATCCGCTCCAACATCATTAACTGGTGGGCCAGCCATCCAGCAGAAAAGATCAACGGCTGTGTCGTCAGTAACCTGTTCAATGGCGTCAGCCTGGATCCCCAGAAAGGATGGGTCATCACCCCGGGGACGATTCACCCTGCCGAGCACGAACAAGATTATGCTCAATTCAAAGTATTGCATTCCGAAATAACGCAGGAACATATCCTGCCCTTCATTCCCAAAGCTGCCGAAATCGATCAATCCAAGGATCGCCGGTTGTTGGCCTTCTCCAAGACGTTTACCGAGATGATGACCACCCACACGGTGGCCACCGCAGTGATGGAATCCGAACCATGGGAATTCATGGCAGTCTACTATACGGGCATCGACCATTTTTCCCACGGATTCATGCAATATCACCCACCGCAAATGTCCAACATTCCGGATGACGATTTTGAGATGTACAAGGATATCATCACGGGCGCCTATCGGTTTCACGACATGATGCTGGAACGACTCCTGTTCCTGGCCGGTGATGACACCACCGTTATCCTCTGTTCGGACCATGGATTCCAATCGGGTGCCTTTCGTCCAGGAGGCACGCCGCGCGAACCTGCCGGACCTGCCGTATGGCATCGTCAATACGGGATTCTCGTCATGCAGGGTGAAGGGATTAAAAAAGACGAGCGGATTTACGGCGCCAGCCTGATTGATATTGGGCCCACCATTCTCAACCTGTTTGGACTTCCTATCGGTGATGATATGGACGGGCGTCCGCTGGTCGAGGCGCTCGAAGAACCGGTTGAGTTCGAGACGATCCCGTCCTGGGACGACGTCGACGGTGAAGATGGGATGCACAGCGGTGACGAAATGATGGGGGGGGGACAATCCGAACAGCTGCTCCAGCAATTTGTGGCGCTGGGGTACATCGACGACCAGGGCGATGACAAGGAAAAACAATTCGAATCGGCTGATGTGGAAGGGAAATACAACCTGGCCCGCTGCCTGATGTGGCAGAATCGCAACGATGAAGCCTTGCCATTGTTGGAGGACATCCTCTCGCGTAGCCCGTGGGAAAATCGGTTCATTATCCAATTAGCCGATTGTTATCTGCGGGCGGGGTACCTGCGGCAAGCCGAATCGCTAATCGATCAGACCTTTGAGTTGGAAAAAACGGCTGCGAACCAGGCCATCATCATTTATGCCAAAGTGATGCTCGAGCTGATGGAACTGGAAAAAGGCATGAAATACCTGACTCTGGCATCGACCAGGACGCCCCGGTTCCCCACACTGCACGTTCAGATTGGCGACCTTTTTGCCAAGCGGGGGAAATGGAAACAGGCTGAAACGGCCTATTCCAAAGCGATTCAATTGCATCCCGAGTTGGCCTTGGCCTACGAGGGCCTTTCAAACGTTTACGTAAGGCAAGGAAAAAACCAGCAAGCGGCCACGGCCGCTTTGGATGCGGTCGGATTGCTACATCGATTGCCCCAATCGCACATCAACCTGGGAATCGCGTTGGCTCGGTCCGACGACCTGCAGCGATCGATCCAGGCGTTTCAAACGGCCGCCCGGTTTGCTCCCAAACAGGCACGGCCGCACCGCTGGTTGGCAACCGTCCATGACCGATTGGGCGATTCAGCCGCGGCCGATAAACACCGCAGACGGGCCGTCTTCCTGGCAGAGGGGGCACGCATGAACGACCGGTCAAAGGCCGAAAGGGTGAATCAACGATTCGAATTGCCCCAGTTCCTGCCGGAAGATCAACGGATTGCCCAGTTGCTCAAAGAACGCCCCAGTCCAAACGATCCGGTCGAGAAATCTGGCAAGACGTTTGTATTGGTATCCGGATTACCGAGGTCCGGTACATCGCTGATGATGCAAATGTTGGTTGCCGGCGGAATGGAAGCAATTACCGACGGAAAACGAACCGCCGATGAACACAACCCCAAAGGTTATCTCGAATGGGAAGACATTAAACGGATTGGCAAAGAACCGGATATCCTGAACGCCGACCATTACGATGACCAGGCAATCAAGGTCGTATCGATATTACTGAAATCGATGCCACGCGAGCATGATTACAAGGTCATTTTCATGCAACGACCGATCCCGCAAATCGCCCGGTCCCAGGCTCGCATGATAGAAGAACTGGGCACCGAGGGAGCTAATTTGAGTGAACCGGAAATCGCTCGGGGCCTGGCAGCTCATCGTTACGACGCGCTGGATTGGTTAAAGACGGCCAAACACATGGAGTCCATCGAGATCGAATATCCCGAGTTAATCAACGATCCCGAGGAGTGGATCGCCAAGATTATTGAGTTTGTTGGAACCGATCGATTGAAATCAGCGGACAAGATGGGCTCGGTGATTGACATGGACCTATACCGGCAACGGAATGATCGGCCGTCCAAGCAATAATCCTTGACCGAGCCAGCTCTGGCAATCAAGTCCTTGCGGATACCAACTTGCAACTCAATCTCGCGGCAAATGAGGTGTTGAATCTGGCGCTGTCAACGTGAGGAACCGCGTGGGCGAACCTCAACCAGCCTGCCTGTTGCGAGTGATCCGACCGACTTCGCTGCATGGGCGGGAGTTTTGTGCTGAATATACGGACTGTAGGATGGCACTCGTGATGGGTCGGACTCGTTATCAGCGGACCTCGTTATGCCACGAAAATACGAGCTAGAATAGAGTTTCGAGGACAATTCCAGAATGGGCTCCGTTCCATGCCTGACGCAGTCGATTCGCGACTGGCGATTGTCCTGAAATCTCACACCCTTCGCACCCACACCGATTAACGCCATCGTGAAACCACGCATTCGTCCGTCGTATAGTCCACCCATCGACCAAGTCGGTGTTGTCCAGCGGGCCAACCGTTTCACCAACCGCAGTATCAAGGGCGACGCCAAGATGCAGGGCTTGAAGATGGTACTGAGCATGATCGACCTGACGACTCTGGAAGGTATGGATACGCCGGGCAAAGTTCGACAGCTGTGCACCAAAGCATTGCACCTGCACGATCAAGTTGCCAATTTGCCCCATGTGGCGGCCGTTTGTGTCTATCCCAACTTCGTCGCTCTTGCCAAACAGAAACTGGCTGGAACGGAGGTCAAAGTGGCCTCGGTTGCAACTGCTTTTCCGAGCGGTCATTCGTCGCTGGAATTGAAACTGGCAGAGGTGCAATATGCCCTGGAATCCGGTGCCGACGAAATTGACATGGTCATTTCCCGCGGACGATTTCACTCAGGTGATTTCAATTACGTGTTCGACGAAATTTCGGCGGTCAAGGAAGCCTGCGGCAGTACCCGCTTGAAAGTGATTCTGGAAACGGGTGAACTGGGTACGTTTGATAAAGTTCGACACGCCAGTGACCTGGCGATGGAGGCCGGGGCCGACTTCATAAAAACATCGACCGGCAAAATCAAACCGGCCGCCACCATGCCGGTAACCCTGGTCATGTTGCAGGCGATCCGGGATTATCACCGTCGCACGGGGCGGCAAGTCGGCATGAAGCCGGCCGGCGGAATCTCCAAATCAAAACTCGCCCTGCACTACCTGGTCATGGTCCAGGAGACCCTGGGAACGGCATGGCTTGATAATCACTGGTTTCGCTTCGGAGCCAGCAGCCTGGCCAATGACGTGCTCATGCAAATCGTCAAGCAGCAGACCGGCCAATACCAGTCAGCCGACCATTTCTCGGTGGATTGAACCACCCATTCTCAACTCACTGGACACGCACCCAACACCAATTTGAAACTACCCATTGCAATGAACCAACCCACTGACAATCACTGGCCGCTGACCGAAGCGCTGGAAAGCCGGGAATCTATCCGGTTGGCCAAGTCGTATGGGTTGTTTGTCAATGGACAATTTATCCGCTCCAGTGGCTCCAAGAAATATTGGACCATTAACCCGGCCAATGAAAAACGACTCTCTCGCATTACCGAGTCGACACCGAAAGATGTTGACCGGGCCGTGCGGGCCGCCAGAAACTGTTATGAAAAACACTGGTCCCGCATGAAGCCATCCGAGCGGGGAAAGTACATCTACCGCATTGCCCGTTTGATCCAGGAACAAAGCCGCGAACTGGCCATCCTGGAGACACTCGATGGCGGCAAACCGATCCGGGAATCACGAGACATCGATATCCCGTTGGCAGCGGCTCACTTTTTCTATTACGCCGGCTGGGCCGACAAACTCAAATACGCCTTTCCCAACCGCAATCCACGCCCACTGGGGGTCGCGGCCCAGGTCATCCCCTGGAATTTCCCACTGTTAATGGCGGCCTGGAAAATCGCTCCGGCCCTGGCTTGCGGAAACACGGTCGTACTAAAACCGGCTGAAACAACATCGCTCACCGCACTCAAACTTGCAGAGATCATCCAGCAGGCCGACTTGCCTGCGGGAGCCGTCAACATCATTACGGGACACGGCCCGGTCGGGCAGTCACTGATCCAACACCCGGACGTCGACAAAATTGCCTTTACCGGGTCCACCCACGTTGGCAAATCGATTCAAACAGCACTGGCCACCAGCGGCAAAAGATCCACACTCGAATTGGGTGGCAAAGCAGCCAATATTATTTTTGCCGATGCGCCGATCGACCAGGCCGTTGAAGGGGTGGTGAATGGAATTTATTTCAACCAGGGACACGTATGCTGTGCCGGCAGCCGTCTGTTCGTGGAAGAATCAGTTTACGATCAGGTGATCGAAAAAATCAAAGACCGGATCGACACACTGAGAGTGGGTGAGCCGTTGGACAAGAACACCGACATCGGCGCCATCAACTCCAAGAAACAACTGGCCATCATCGATCAGTACATTGAACTGGGCACGGCCGAGGGGGCCCACCTATACCAGCCGGATTGCCCACTGCCGGACAGCGGTTTTTGGTGCCTTCCGACCATGTTCACCGATGTCAGTCAATCAAATCGAATCTCACGAGAAGAAATCTTCGGCCCGGTTCTGGCAGTCCAGACCTTCCGCACCGTCGCCGAGGTGATCAAGAAAGCCAACAACACACGATACGGATTGTCAGCAGGCGTCTGGACCAACAAGGGCTCCAAAATATTCAATATGACATCCCAGTTAAAAGCGGGAGTGATTTGGGCCAACACTTACAACCAATTTGATCCGGCATCACCGTTTGGCGGTTACAAGGAAAGTGGATTTGGCCGGGAAGGCGGCTTGCACGGATTGGCCGCCTACCTTGCTTTGAAATAGAAACAACATGTTACCGACACTTACTGTCATGCCAATAGAATGAGGTTTCAACGCGTGGCCAAGACCAACAAAACTCGATCGGCCCAACTGGAAAACCAGCGATTGCCTGTCTTGAAAACATATAAAATGTTTATCGGTGGGACATTTCCTCGAACCGAATCCGGTCGCTATTACGCGCCGAAGGTAAAAGGGCAGTCGCTGGGCAATTTCTGCCTGGCATCCCGCAAGGATCTTCGGAACTCTGTTGTGGCAGCCCGCTCGGCCCAACCCGGGTGGGCCGCGCGAAGTGGATACAACCGATCCCAAATTCTGTACCGGATGGCAGAAATGCTGGAAGGGCGACACGGTCAGATGGTTGATGAACTGAGGTTGCAAGGTGCCACCAACCGACAGGCCATTTCCGAAGTCAATTTGAGTATCGAGCGGGCAGTTTATTACGCGGGCTGGTGTGACAAATTCCAACAGGTCTTTAGCAGTGTCAATCCGGTCGCCTCACAACACTTCAATTTCTCGTTATTGGAACCGACGGGAGTCGTGTTTCATGTCGCTTCGGAGAATCAGCCTTTACTCGGGTTGGTTTCCCTCGTTTTACCAATCATCGCCAGCGGGAATACGGTGGTATGTCTCGCCTCGGAAAACAAACCGATGTCCGCCATTTCCTTGACGGAAGCAATCGCAACGTCGGACGTTCCCGCAGGTGTCGTGAATGTTCTAACCGGTCATTTGGATGAATTGTCAGCTCACTTTTCCAGCCACTTGGACATCAACTCCATTGCCTTGAACCGTTTCAACAGTAAACAGGGCAACCGCACGGTTCGTTCGATACGCGAACAAGCGGTTGAGAACCTGAAACGCGTGAAAGAGTACGATCAAAACTGGACACCTACCAACCGGCAAAATCCTTACCTGATCGCCGATTTCTGTGAAGTCAAAACAACCTGGCATCCCATTGAAAAGATCAGTGCAGCAGGCTCCCCTTACTAGGTCCGATTGAATTTACCACACCTCGCACTCAAGCCGTTTCCGATTTGGAACTGGACTGGGCTATCGTTCGGAACTCGTCAGTGTCATGTTTCGAATCGAGCAGGTCTCTTTTACGCGAGAAACCGCTGTCGGATGAAGTGGAAAAAACCCTGCCCAATCGATCTCTGGATTCGGCCAGCAATCGCAGCACAAACAGCCACATTCCCACGGCCACGACGAGAAAAAAACCAATGGCAGCAAATCCCAGCCAGGTCAGCTGCCGGGTCAAATCATTGACGGGCTGGATGACGGAACTGTAGTCTTCTGCCGCCAAAACAAACAAACCGGTTGCCACACGGTTTTCACGATCGACGTCATCGGCTCCTCGACGGACACTATTCGTTCCGGACTGCATCTCGGCACCACTCAAACGGGTCACCGGTTCGGCAGCCGCAATCCACACTCTGCTAAAC
Organism: Mariniblastus sp.; assembly: GCA_014237975.1. Classification (GTDB taxonomy): domain Bacteria; phylum Planctomycetota; class Planctomycetia; order Pirellulales; family Pirellulaceae; genus Mariniblastus. The sequence continues at coordinate 24,866 of JABACA010000021.1, forward strand.
TCGTGACCGCGCGGATCATCTCCAATGGGGTCCGCAAACAAAACGGCTGAGCTGCCATAGCTGGACACCTCGTCAACACGGAGTTGGGTCAGGTTGTTTGTTAATTTCTCTCCCTTTTCTCGCAGCTGATCGAACAATGGATGCTCGAGAATCACGCCCGTGTTGTCCCCCGGACGATCGTCAACCAGCATTGCGTACTGGCCTTGCCCGTCTTCGAAATCGACAAAATCACCCATTTCCACTGAACAACCCACCACACCTGCTACCTCTCCATCAATCCGCACTGGTGCCGAAAAAATAATTTTCCAATTATTGGTAGCCTTACTACGAAATATGGCTGACATGTTAGGGCTGTCAATAATCTCTCGCTGATCGGGTAAATCGCTCACCTGGAACAACTCACTTCCGTCTGCCTGAAATTTCACGAGATCTTGATCCAGTCCTGTAAAATAGGATCGGTAAGAATAGTTTTTTCCGATCGTATTACTTGCAGAGGGATCGCTAAACCTGGCGGCCAACTGGTTTCCCTGGCGATCGTAAGCGACCCAACTGGCTGACGAGGGCCATTGTCCAAACTGATTTTCCATTCGTTCCAGGAGATGGCGGTCGACTTTGTCTCGCAACTCAAAATCCGACAGGAATTGCTGTCTCAGCGGCTCAAGGGATTTGTTGGAGTTATCATTCGGGTTGGCCAGCTGCTGCCGCAAACGCGCAAAATCTGAATCGCGAATCAGCGACTTGAAATCGTCGATAAAACCCGGGGACATTGCCAACCCTCGTACGGCTCGGTAATGCTCATCCACTTTCTCAGAAACGCTGCGGGCACCCAATTTTGCCGCAAAAAGGTTACTTTCTACCGCTTTATTCACGACGGCCGTTTCGGTCTCGGACTTGGCCTGTTGATACGCATACCAGGAAAAAATGGTCATTGCCGTCAAGAGCACCAGAGGCCCCAACAGGCCCAGCACGAGCAGCGGCTGGCGGGCTTTTACCAGCTCTCGTTGTCGCAGCGCAAACAGTACGTCCTGAATACTCCCGTATCGCACCTTGGGATCAACCGCAATGCATCGATCAATAATCTCTGCCAGTCCCCGATCCACGCCGGCCACCTGGCGATGCCCCACCGGGCGGGGTGCAGACTGGAGCGCCTTGCGATACGTCTCGAGTCGATTTTGAATTCCGTCCATCGACTGGATGGACTCAGCCAGCTGGCTGTCATAATACGGAGGCTCGCCTGTTAACAGGCAATAAAACAATGCCCCCAGGCTGTAAACATCCCACCGTTGGTCAGGAACAGCCTGGGTATTAGCCTGTTCGGGCGCCATGAAAAACAGGGTTCCCAACGAGGCCGTTTCATCGGACTCCAAACGTGCCTGTCCAAAATCCGCCAGTCGTGGCTTGCCGCTACGATCGAGTAACACGTTTCCCGGTTTCAGATCGCAATGCAAAATCCCCTTACCGTGAAGATGCATCATGCCGGTAGCGATCTCTGTAAATAATTCCGTCGCCTCACTGGCTGACATCACGCTACCGTGGGCCAATTTTTCTTCGAGCGACCCACGTTCGATGTAGTCCATTACAAAATAGGGCGGCGATGCCTCCCAGCCCACATCCAACAGCTGCACAACATATCGATCAGCTGCCAGGACAACCAGTTTCTCGACTTCCTGGGCCAACAACTGGATATCCGTCGAGGATCGATGGGTATAGAACTTGATGGCAACACTTCGCCCCGTCTTTTGGTCCCGCGCCGACCAAACTTCACCGTAGGCGCCCCGACCCAGAAAACTCTGCAATTCATAGCCTGGAACCTGGCTGGGTGGGTGCATCTGCACCTGCGAATCGGCGGCCTCTGCCGGATCATTACCAGTGGGCGTTTTTACGTTATCAACACGTTTTTCCGACATCCGGAACGCTGACCTTGAAAGTAACTTGAACTTGTTTGATTGGGATAAGGACTATTACATTTTTACATTCCCGACACATCAATCAATTCCTATTAAGAGACACTCAGGGACGCATGCAATATTCTAGCCGATAAACGTAGTCGACAGTAACGCTCCGACATGTCATGCTTTGCTGTCCCTTGGCGAAGATTGGTTTTTTGAGGAAACGCTAGGATTTGTCTAAAAAGAGAATAAAAGCCGTCGTTTTCGACATGGACGGCTTGATGTTTAATACGGAAGATCTGTACGACCAAGTCGGCCAGGAACTGTTGAGTCGGCGAAATCAGTCGTTTTCAAATGAACTGAAAATGCAATTAATGGGTCTGCCTGGTCCCGTCGCCTATCAGCTGATAATCGATCAGTTCGACCTGAGTGATTCGATTGAAACACTGCAAAACGAGTCGGATGAAATTTTCAGTGATTTGCTTCCTCGCGAAATCAAAATGTTGCCCGGATTGACGGACGTACTGTTACTGATCGAATCTCTGAATTTACCCAAGGCGATTGCAACCAGTAGCCACCGTGCGTTTGCCTCAAAAGCACTCGGCGTGTTTGACCTGGAGCCAAGGTTTCAGTTTGTACTGACACCCTCGGATGTCACCCGTGGCAAACCCCATCCTGAAATTTATTTGCAGGCGGCCAGTCGTTTTGGAATTGAGCCAGCCGAAATGCTGGTCCTCGAAGACAGTGTTCACGGCAGTCGGGCGGGAGCCGCTGCTGGAGCGTTAACCATCGCCATACCTGGCCACCACAGTGCTGACGGAGACTTTTCCCACGTTCACCATGTCGAACCTTCACTGGCTTCGCCCCGCGTACTGGAAGTTATTAGATCTTGAGTTTAGACTCGCATTGTTTCCAATAAACCAAACACGTTTTCAAGTTCCAATACCGTGGCAAACAGGCCGCGCTTTGCTTTCGCCAAGGAAAATTGATGGATTCACCGCTTGCAATTATTCTGGCAGCCGGCAAGGGCACCCGAATGAAATCGGATTTACCCAAAGTTCTCTGCCGTGTCTGCAACCGACCCTTGGTAGAGTACGTGATCGATGCACTTCGCGATGCTGGGGTGGGTCGAATCATCGTGGTGGTTGGCTACCAGGCAGACAAGGTCAAGGAGACGTTGGCGCACTATGAAAACCTGGAATTCGCCGTTCAAACGGAGCAACTGGGGACGGGGCACGCCGTGATGATGTGTCGAGATCAGCTGGCTTCCCACGACGGCCCCGTCGTGGTGGTCGCCGGGGACTCTCCCCTGATGCAATCGACCAGTCTTGCACAATTGCTGGGTGAATTTACAGCCCATCGACCAGCCTGTATTTTGGGTACACTTTTTCATGAAGACCCGACCGGGTTGGGACGGATCATTCGGGATGAAACGGGCAATTTTGTGGGGATCGTCGAAGAAAAAGACGCCAGCCAGCAGCAGAAGTCAATCGATGAGGTCAATATGAGCACTTATGTTTTCGATTGCCGGCATCTGATTTCTGCTTTGGGCAAATTGACCGATGACAACCAGCAACACGAGTATTACATTACAGATGTACCCAAACTGTTGTTGGGCGATGGACTGGACATTCGAGCTCTCCCGGTCCTGAAGCCTATTGAAGCTCTCAGCGTTAATACTCTCGACCAGCTCGTCGAGGTCGAATCCGTCATGACTCGTAATAGCGATTCCAATGCCTCCTGAACTAAAAATATTTAGCGGACGCGCCAACCCAAAATTGGCCTTGGACATTTGCAATTTCCTGAACCTGCCGTTGGGAGACTGTAAATTCCAGACGTTTCCCGATGGAGAAATCCACTGCAAAATCGAAGATGTCCGGGGACGCGACGTGTTCCTGATGCAACCGACCTGCCCACCGGTCAATGATCATTTAATGGAGTTGTTGATCATGATCGACACCTGCATGCGGGCCAGTGCCGAACGCATCACCGCCGTATTGCCTTACTATGGTTACGCCCGTCAGGACCGGAAAGACGAAGGCCGGGTTCCCATTACGGCCAAGCTGGTAGCCAACATGCTGACACGCGCCGGTGCCAACCGTGTACTGACGATGGATTTACATGCGGCCCAGATTCAGGGGTTTTTTGATTTGCCGGTGGACCATCTTTATGCGGCAAGTGTCTTGAACCACCATTTCCTCAGTCAAGGGCTGTCACCGGAGGAACTGGTAATCGTCAGTCCGGATGAGGGAAGTATCAAGCGGGCTGTCGGACATGCGACGCGTTTAGGGGGTGAATTGGCCATCATCGACAAGCGGCGTACGGGGGCCGAAACGACCACCCAGGAGAATATCATCGGCGGTGAGCTGGAAGGTAAAATTGCGCTGATGTTCGACGATATGATCAGCACCGCCGGCTCGATTTGCGGCGCCGCTGAACTGGTCAAGAAGCGTGGTGCCCGGGAAATCCATGTTGCCGCAACCCATGGCGTATTTGCCGGCAAGGCACTCGAACGCCTGGAAAAGGCGCCGATCGACAGCATCGTTGTCACCGACAGTGTTCCCCTGGCGGCTGAAAAACACTTGCCCAAAATAAAAGTTCTCTCCGTGGCAAGCGTTTTGGGTGAAGCGATCAAGCGAATCCACCAGCACGAATCGATCAGTGCCATCTTTGAAGGCGAAGCGGCTCCCTCGGCTGACTTGTAACCACCCGGGTAACCAGCCGTCAACTGGAAGGCGTACTGGCCGGGATATCTACAGAAAACGGATCGCTAACGGGTACTGCCACAACACTCCTTCATTCGCCTTAATACCGGCGATGATCGGAAATACGACACTGCAAATCGCAAGGGCAATCAGGATAAAAAACCCGACATAAACACAGGCCAGCACGATGCCAATCAGGCTATAGATCAATAATGACAAGATCCAGTTAAGGGCCGCTTTACCGTGTTGATCCAGCTCCGGATACTCATCTTTTTTGACCTGCCAAATCACGATCGGTACGACAAGACCGGCACCCGGTACGACACAACCAGCCAAGAGGGAAAGGTGCAAAAACATGGCCCACTGCCTGGCATCCTTGTTTTTTGCCGAAGGCAACATGTTGGGTTCGATTTTACCATCCATCTGATTCCCCTCAAAAATGTGGACAAGACTGATCAATGGACAAGACTGATCAATCATCTAGTCCTGGCTACCTGAACCATTCGGTTATTCGGTCAAGCGTGCACAATATTGGGTTAATTTTGCCGAAAACGGGCCATCCGGGGACCGTCGCCAGTAAATCAAATCCTCAACCCGATGAGACGCGACAGCGCGGATCTAGCCACGC
>JABACA010000021.1:30097-46322 GCA_014237975.1 Mariniblastus sp.
TCATCCACCGGCACAACAAATAGCTGGTTGTCGGCTTCAAAGTCGACGGGAATGGCGTTTTTGGGATGAAAAAGGACTTTGTCGTACTGCCGCAATGGCAACTCATCATCGTGTTCGACGGCGGCTGAAATCGTCACTATCCGACCTGTAATCGTCGGGATTTCGGCCGCATCGGGCAACGCAATCCCCCCTTTTGTCTCACGTTTTGACTCATCTTTTCGGACCAGAACACGAAGCCCGATCGGTTCGACATATTCAAATTTCTGGGATCTTCGAGAAAGGGGCGATTTTTTGGCCATAAATTGAATATCTTTGGAGTTAAGTACTGAATCTATTGAATGTTTAGCTGAAAAAAGACCTTGGCAGTTTTCTGCGCGTGATTCCGGCAATCGACATTTCGACGGGAACCGTATTCCATGCGCAAAGTTAATCGCTAAAAACCACACACGCAAGACAACTTGGGCTTGAAACTAGTGAAGAATCTGCGAGAATCTTTCGATTCTGGACGAATTTTCCGGCAGCACGTGTGTTGCCGTTTTCTATTGTATTTGTTCGGCCTGGCAATGCCAAAAGGGCCCGACGTTAATTGAACCATTTTACCGTACAAAACTAAGGTCATACGAGTGGCTGAGATATTAAACTGCGGCAAACGCGAAGAAACAGGTACTTTACGGATGCGTCGACTTCGGCAATCGGGCAACATCCCCGCCATCTTGTATGGCCGAGGTGAGAGCATTTCGTTGACGATCAGTTCTCGCGACATCTTCAACGCGGTCCGACACGGGAGCAGAATTGTGGAACTCCAGGGTGTCGTCAACGAAAGCGCGTTGATCAAATACATCCATTGGGATCCACTGGGTGATGATGTCCTGCATCTGGACTTGACTCGAATTGACGCGTCGGAAGTCGTCAACTTGACACTCCAAGTTCACCTGGTTGGAGACGCACCGGGAACCCACCACGGGGGAACGTTGAAACATTTATTGCAAGAAGTTGAAGTTGCCTGCCCAGCGAACAAGGTTCCTGAAAAACTAGAATTGAAAATCAACTCCGTGGAACTCGACGGATCGCTGGCAGCTAAAGATATTCCCCTTCCCGAAGGGGCTACCATGTTGACACCGGCCGACGAAATGGTCGTTCAATGTGTTGTCGTCGTCGAGGCGGATGAAGAGGCGGCCGATGAAGCTGGTGCGACTGCCGAACCGGAGGTCATCGGGCGCAAGAGTGATGATGAAGAGGGTGCGAACGAGTAAACCATTATTGATACGTGGCAACGCCGAACAATTATCGTCGCAGGTTGAGAAGGTGAATTGGGTCGGTCGCCACATGACCATAGAACGGCCCGTGGTGAACCGATGAAACTGGTGGTCGGACTCGGCAACCCGGGTAAGAAATACAACGGAACCCGACACAATGTCGGTTACGAACTGATTGGCCAATTCGGACTGAAATACGGCACGGGCAGACCCAAGTCGAAATTCAATGCGGAGTTGGCAGAAACAACGATACAAAACGAAAAGACCGTCTTGGTTTGCCCGCTGACCTTTATGAATTTGAGCGGGCAAACGGTAGTTGAGGCAGTCAATTTTTATAAATTACAACTCGACGACCTGTTGATTGTCTGTGATGACTTCAATTTGGACGTCGGGCGACTGCGGTTTCGCCCAAGCGGATCTTCAGGTGGCCAAAACGGCCTGGATGACATTATAAGTCGTCTCGGCACACAGAAATTTGGTCGGCTGAGACTTGGCGTGGGAAGGCCGCCGCCAGAATGGAACGTCTCAAACTATGTTTTGGGACGGTTTGACGCGACCGACCGCGAAACGATGAATCAATCAATTCATCGTTCCGTCAAAGCCGTCGAACACTGGATCGAATTTGGAATGCAGTCGGCGATGAATGAATACAACGCCGATCCGAACCAATCCAGTAACCAGCCCGATAATTCGGGTGACGACAATATTGCATCAGGCCAAACAGACCGGCCGGATAACAACTCAAATGAGAATTAAAACCCGAAAATCCAAAACCAGAGGAAATTAATCGTGGCTGAGAAAGTCTACGAATGCATGTTCATCTTTAATGCTAACGCATACGCCAAGAATCCCGGGGCGGCCACCAAAGCAGTTCAGGACGTTTCCGAAACGGTCAATGGCGAGTTAATGGCCAGCCGATTGTGGAACGAACAGAAATTGGCCTACCCGATCAACGGGCAACGCAAAGGTGTGTATTGGTTAGCCTATGTAAAGATGGAAAGCACCGAAGTCACCAAGTTCAACCGTGCGTGCAAGTTGACTGACATCATGTTACGGCACCTGGTCGTTGGGATTGATCCCCGGCTGGTTGAGACCATGGTTGCAGTCGCCAAAGGTGAGGCCGTTCCCGAAGTGGAAGAGCCAGCCGCCGAAGAGGAAAACAAAAAAGAAACTGCTGCGGCAACCGAAGGGTAATGACCAGAGGTGTCAAAGCGTTCGGTAAGATGGTTACAGGAAGTCAACCGGCAACGGAATGCGACTTTTCAAATCCGGATTATCAGAGCAGAAAGATAACACATGGCCAGTTTTAATCGAGTCATTTTGGTCGGAAATGTAACGCGGGATATCGAATTGCGATACACTCCCCAGGGTACGGCTGTAACGGATATTGGACTTGCCGTAAACGATCGGGTCAAAAAACAGGGCGAATGGGTCGACGAGACCACGTTTGTCGACATTACATTGTGGGGGCGTACCGCGGAAGTTGCCGGTGAGTACCTTTCCAAAGGGTCACCCGTGCTGATCGAGGGCCGGCTTAAACTGGACGCCTGGGAGCAGGATGGACAAAAACGTTCCAAACTGAAGATTATTGGCGAACGGATGCAGATGCTTGGCGGGCGAAGCGGTACGGGTGGACCGAGTGGTAACGCTGCCAAAAGTCAAGCGGCTGCACCCGCGGCAGCTCCCAGTCAAAGCGTGCCGCCGGATGATGAAGTACCATTTTAATTTAAATCAAAGACAATCATTTCCATTGAATAGTTGAGTTTGCCATGCCAAGCGCAAAACCAAAAAAGAAGCGAAGAAATAAGGCTGCCGGATTGACTCGTTTACCCAAGGGTCCCAACGGAGGTATCGAACTCCTGCTGATCCAGTCGGTCGATCATCTTGGTAAACAGGGTGAAGTCGTCGAAGTAAAACCGGGTTATGCCAATAATTACCTGCTGCCACAGGGACTTGCGACCATCGCCAGCGACCATCACAAACGGATGGTGGAAAAGCATAAAGCCAAGCTAAATGAAATTGAAATAGCCAGGCTTCAGGATCTCAATGACCTGGCAGAGCTGGTTTCCAAACAGAGCATTACCATCGAAGCCAATGCCAATGACGAAGGTCATCTGTATGGAAGCGTGGGGGCGGCCGACATTGTCGCTGCCTTGAAGCAAAACGAAATCAACCTGACAAATGACCAGATCCGTTTGGAAGGTGTCCTGAAAGAACTGGGGCTATACACGGTCAAGGTTCATTTACACCAGGAAATTGAAACAGAACTAAAAGTCTGGGTGGTTCCATCGGTCGAGACAGAGACTGCTTAGGCTGCCTGCTGTAGGCCCAACTTTTGGATAATGACAGATTATCCATAGAACCAAGACAGGGAAGCTCGTCGCACATTTTGTTCGGCGGGCTTTTTCGTTCACCATTTCTTGTCTTCCCAGCCGGGCTCGGTTTTGTCGGTAAAAATGCCGGTTCACGGTTGTTTGCCGCGGTTGGAGCCTTAAGATACATTTTGATGATTTCCAAGGCCAGACTGAGTCACAGGGCCCACTCAGTCCATCAGGCGTCGATAAAGGATTGGACCATTGGCAACGCAACCAAAAAAGTTCAGTAAGAGCAAATACCAGAAAAATGAGCGGCCGGAGCCGGTCGTCGATCGGCCGCCCCCTTTTAATCTGGAAGCGGAAACAGGGGTGTTGGGCAGCCTGATGCTAATGCCCGAGGCCTGTGACGAAATTGTCAACATCTTGCGCGCCTCGGACTTCTACGATGAAGCTCACGGGCAGTTGTTTACCCATATCATGGATATGCATTCGTCTGGCAAGAAGATTGACATGACCTTGCTGCGGGAGCGCTTGGTTAGTCATGACGATTACGAGTTAATCGGGGGCGCCGCGGGTCTGGCAGAGATTTTTACAACGGTTCCATCAGCCGCCCATGCCGTCTACTACGCCACCATTGTGCGTGAAAAGGCGACCATGCGCAATTTGATTGCAACTTGCACTGAAATCCTGACCGAAGCCTACCAACCCGCAGAAAATTCGGAAAACCTGTTGAACCGGGCTGAGCAGAAGGTGTTTGGTATTCGGGAGAGTCGCCAATCAAGTAATTTGTCTCAGATTGATGAAGTCCTTGAAATTGCCATGGACCGCTTGGAGTCTCGCGTGCGGGGCGAGTCACAGGAGGGCACGGTCGAAAGCGGGTTTTCCGATCTTGATCGGTTAACCGGTGGCTTGCATGCTTCGGAACTCGCGATCTTGGCCGCCCGACCCAGTATGGGAAAAACGGCATTTGCCATGAACATTGCCGAAAACGTGGTCATGAAATCTCGGAAACCTGTGTTGTTTATCAGCTTGGAAATGGCGGCCATTGAACTGATTGAACGAATGCTCTGTTCCGTGGCCAAAGTAAACAGCCATCGCCTGCGCAATGGAACACTTTCGGCAGATGACCGAAAACGATTGGTGGGAGTCGCCGGTGAGTTAAGCCAGGCACCCTTGTTCCTGGATGATTCACCCACCCGGAATCTATCCGAGATAGCGGGTGCCGCGAGGCGAGTGTTGCGTCGAGAAGGTGAGTTGGGGCTGATTATTGTTGACTATTTACAGCTGATACAGCCCGACCAACCAAATGATCCTCGACAGGAACAAGTCGCCAAGATGGCGAGACGATTGAAGGGCTTGGCCCGTGAATTGAAAGTTCCCGTCCTGTGCCTGGCCCAACTGAACCGGCAAGCAGAGGATTCCAGGGATCACCGACCCAAGCTCAGCCATTTGCGCGAATCGGGGGCGATCGAACAGGACGCTGACGTGGTGATGTTTGTTCATCGCAAGGACTACTATGCGAGTGGCGACGATGATCCCACCAATCAAGGCGAAGCCCTGATTATCGTTGGAAAACAGAGAAACGGCCCAACGGACGACGTCGAGTTGAGCTGGCTTCGAGAATATACCCGCTTTGAAGACCGAGCTGCTGAACGGTTCAGTGAATTCGATCAATTTGAACCCGCCTCGTTCGATGGCCCCTAGCCGAGAAGGTTCGCCAGTGATCCGGTTGGGGCTTGGGCAAGCCATTGGAGGCAAAATCTTTGATGTTTGCGAGAATGAAGCTTTGCGGTTGCTTGACAAAAATACGTAAGACTCGATTATTGTTGCAATGGGATGCAGTTAACACGTAGTGCATCACGTTCTTGCTAAACACAACTTTCCTGTTGTCGAAATATGTCCGTACAGAGTTCCAATGACATCGTCATAATTGACGAAATGGAGGCCTGTCCTTACCTGTCCGGGAAAACGGCCAGGATGCCGCTACGAATGCCGGTCGTTCAAATCTCGCCCCGCGAGGCAGATCTCCGGCTTGCCGAGGGCCACCGTCGTACTGGCGAGTTCGTTTACCAGACTTCTTGTCCCAATTGCGAGGCCTGTGAACCGATTCGCTTGGATTGTTATGACTTTCAATTCAGTCGTAGCCAACGTCGCGTCTCGAGGCGTGGTGACCGAGAGATCGTGTTAAAAAAGGGGCCGGTTGGGGCCGACCGACAGCGAGTTGACCTTTTTAACAAACATCGTCAAATGCGCGGCCTGGCAAAAATTGACTCGCAGATTGACATCGAAGAATACATCTGGGGCTTCGTTCGCAGCTGCTTTTCGTCCTTTGAAATTTCCTACTGGATTGCCGACCGTTTGGTGGGTGCCGCGGTTTGCGATGAAGGCAAAAACAGCCTGTCGGCCGTCTATACATTCTATGATCCGGAATATAGTCGACAGTGCATTGGCACGTATTCCATACTAAAACAGATTGAGTACTGTCGTGAGAATGATCTACAGTACCTGTACCTCGGATACTACATTGGTCATTCGCCTCACATGAAATACAAAGCCAGCTTTCGCCCCAATGAGCGATTGATCGACGGGAAGTGGATAAAATTCGGTTCCCTGACATGATTCGAAAACGTCAACCCATGCTCACCGGTAATTACCCCGAATGATCATCGCATTGGATGGCATGCAACCACCGGAACTCTGGCAGTTGTCATCCGCAAGACCGAGTACTTTTGATTAGGAATGACGACTGTGAAAGCACTTGTAACTGGTGCAAACGGATTTCTCGGCCTGTACCTGGTCGAGCTGCTGTTGAATCGTGGACACGCTGTCAGGGTAATGACTCGCAATCCTAGCCCATCATTGAGCCACTTGCATGTAGAGCACTGTCATGGCGACATACGTGATTTCCAAGCTTGCCTGACGGCAACCAGCGGGGTCGATGTCGTGTTTCACACCGCGGCCATTTCCGGAATATGGGGTAAATGGAAACTCTTTTATGATACCAACACGGTTGGGACACGTAATATTGTGGAGGGTTGTCAGCGCAACGAGATCCGCAAACTGGTTTACACCAGCAGCCCCAGCGTGACATTCGACGGCCAGCATCAAATCAATGTCGATGAAACGGTCGCCTATCCCGAAAAATGGTTGTGTCATTACCCCCATACCAAAGCGTTGGCCGAACAACATGTTCTGGGTGCGAATGATGCGACCGGTCTAATGACGTGTGCTCTACGTCCACACCTGATCTGGGGGCCGCGCGATCGCCATTTGGTGCCTCGGCTCCTGAACCGCGCTCGTTCGAACAAACTTCTCAGGGTCGGTGACGGAAAAAACAAGATTGACATTATCTACGTGGAAAATGCAGCCCAGGCCCATTTGCAGGCGGCCGAAGCAATGAATCCCGATTCGACCGTGTGTGGTCGTGCCTATTTCCTGTCACAGGGACAACCGGTCAACTGCTGGGATTGGATCAACGATATTTTGGCCTTGGCAGGCATGCCTGGGATCAAAAAGTCCATCTCGTTTCGTTCGGCTTACCGACTGGGTGCGATCCTCGAGTCGGCCCACCGGGTCATGCATTTGAACGGGGAACCCAGAATGACTCGTTTTCTCGCCGCTCAACTTGCCAAGAGTCATTACTTTGACATCTCATTGGCAAAACAGGATTTTGGTTTTTCACCCCAAGTGTCGACCGAGGAAGGGATGGAACAACTGGCCAATTCTCTCACGCCTCAGTCGTGATAGCTCGGTCCTGCCAAAAACCGGTCTTACGCCTATTAACATGGCTAGCCGTTCCAATCGTCTTGAGAACTCTTTTCCTGATTCGGTCCAGCTGAGGAGGCGCTCGGCGGTTGCCAATCTGAATACTTGTCGGTAACTTCATGGAACCATCCATTCTTCCGAGTTATTAATGATTTCATATCCTCGTCCAGACGAAATGCCAGACGATCAGCGGGTCGTCATTACCGGCATGGGTCTCACATCGCCCAACGGTAACTCGCCACGTGAATTTCGCTCCGGCTTGCTGGAAGGCCGCAGCGGCGTCCAGGACTATGAAATCCGTTATTTTGGCAAGACCTTGGCCGGAGTATGTGATTTTGAGGTAAAACGCCATCAATCTCGCAAAGACGCCCGTCGGGGAACGCGGGCTGGCAGTGTTGGTATTTATTGCGCCAACGAGGCGATCTTGGACGCTGGCATTGATCTGGAACAGCGAGACAAGTCTCGCATCGGAATTTACGTCGGGGTCACCGAACATGGCAACGTCGAAACCGAGAGTGAGATCCACGAAATCAAAGGATTCGATTACGACACCAAGTTCTGGTCTCACCACCACAACCCCCGCACGGTCGCCAATAATCCAGCCGGGGAAATTGCCTTAAATATGGGCATTACGGGCCCACATTACACCATCGGTGCAGCCTGTGCCGCTGGTAACGCCGGAATGATCCAGGGGCTACAAATGCTGCGGCTGCACGAATGCGACCTGGCCTTGGCCGGAGGCGTCTCGGAGAGTATCCACACATTTGGTATTTTTGCAGGTTTTGCTAGCCAAGGTGCGTTGGCCTCTCATCAAGATGCGACCAAGGCGTCCCGACCTTTTGATATCAACCGAAATGGTATCGTCGTCGCCGAAGGCGGCTGCCTGTATACATTGGAGCGTTTTTCGGACGCCAAAGCGCGAGACGCCAAGATCATCGCTGAAATCGTTGGCTATGGTATGAATACGGATGCCACGGACTTTGTATTGCCAAATAGTGAACGCCAGGCCCAGTGCATGCGAATGGCACTAAACCGTGCCTGTCTTAATTTTGATGAAATCGATGTGGTCAGCACCCACGCCACCGGCACGGGCATGGGAGATACACTGGAAATCGCCGCTGTTCGGGAGGTGTTTGGAAATAGCGAAAAAACTCGTGTAAATAACGCAAAAAGCTTTATAGGCCATACGATGGGGGCGGCTGGCGCGTTAGAATTAGCTGGCAATTTGATGGGCTTTTCAGATGGCGTCGTTCACCCAACTATCAACTTGGACGACGTTGATCCTGAATGTGACATGGCCCAGTTGGTAAAAAACCAGCCTCATGAGTTGGGGCAGGTTAATTACATATTGAACAACTCGTTTGGCATGTTGGGAATTAACTCCGCCTTGGTGGTCAAACGGGTTTAACTGGTTATGGAGAACGCCAAATGGCGCCAGAAGAAATAAGATCTGCAATAGTAGACATTTTGGGTGATATCGCCCCTGACGAAGACCTGTCAACGCTTGAGGACACGGTTCCATTTCGAGATCAATTGGAACTCGATAGTATGGACTTTTTGGATATCGTGATGGAGTTGCGAAAGCGATATCGCGTCCAGGTGCCCGAAGAGGAATACACCGCGTTGAATTCAATGGCGAGTACGGTTGAATACTTGACACCCAAAATGGTCGACGTCGTAGCGACGTAGGACTCTCAGTCGTCCCATGGCCCGCTTGCCAAAGCGGGTTTTTGCGTGAACTCGGCAAGGCGGCCCTATGTATGACACAATTATTATTGGTGCCGGCATGTCGGGGCTGGCGGCGGGCATTCGGTTGGCTCACTATGACCAGCGTGTCTGCATTCTCGAACGCCATTACACAATTGGTGGCCTGAACTCGTTCTATCGTCTTAATGGCCGTGATTACGACGTGGGCCTACACGCCGTTACCAATTTTACCGAGAAGGGCGCCAAAAGGGGGCCGCTGGCGAGGATACTGCGTCAATTGAGATTCAAGTGGGAAGATTTTGCTCTGGCGCCCCAAAAGGGGTCTCGCATTGTTTTTCCTCAAACGGAACTCAAATTCAATAACGAGATTGATTTACTGCGAGCCGAGATCGCCATAGCGTTTCCGTCGCAGGTCGACAACTTCGAAACCCTGTTGAAAAAAGTGCTCGACTACGACGATCTTGATCAGGAAACGTTCGAGATCTCCAGCCGCCAAATCCTGTCGGAAACCATCTCCGAACCGTTGCTGATTGAAATGCTGCTGTGCCCGTTGATGTGGTACGGCAATGCGGCCGAGAATGATATGGCCTGGGGTCAGTTCAGCATTATGTTTCAGAGCATTTTTAACGAGGGATTCGCACGACCCTACAAGGGGGTGCGACTGATTCTGAAAAACCTGGTCAAACGGTTTCGCGGCCTGGGCGGGGAGTTGTTATTACGAAAGGGCGTCAAACAGATCCACGTTGAAGATGGACACGCCGTGGCGGTCGAGCTGGATAATGGTGAACAAATCATTGGCAAGCGAATCCTCTCCTCGGCGGGAAATATTGAAACCCTGCGGATGTGCAGCGACACCAGCGAACCCGATCCGAGACGAGCCGGCCAGCTGACGTTCATCGAGTCGATTTCGGTTTTGGATCGGCAGCCGGAGACGATTGGCAATCACGACACGATCATTTTCTACAACGATTCCGAGACCTTTCATTGGCGTCGACCCGAAGCCGATCTATGCGATGTACGCACCGGAGTCATTTGCTCTCCCAACAATTATGCTTACTCGGATGAAGACGGACTGCTTAGTGATGGCATTGTCCGCATCACATCGATCGCCGATTTTGATCGCTGGAACAATTTGTCGGAAGAACAATACGCGTTGCAAAAACTCCGTTGGTATGACCGGAGTGTCGAATCGGCCGTTCGATTTACCCCCGACTTTCGGCATTATGTGATCGACACTGATCTGTTTACGCCAACGACGATTCGTCGATTCACCTGGCACGACAATGGCGCTGTTTACGGCGTTCCCGACAAGCAACTGGACGGAACCACGCACGTTGACAACCTGTTTCTGTGCGGCACCGACCAAGGTTATGTCGGTATTATTGGTGCCATGATGAGCGGGATTTCAATGGCCAACCTGCACTGCCTGCGCGATTAGTGAAGCGGACCGATGCTACTCGTAAATCAGGTGCTCTTTGCGCCGTTGCAGAAAATCTTCCAGCCTTCGATGGTCGAACTGTTTCATCTGTTGCCAGGTCGCCCCGTTTAAAAAAGCATCGAAGACTTTCTGATTTCCAATCAGTCGGCTAAACCCCTTGCCTTCCCACACGTGAGGAAATTGATCGCGCAGGGCAATGGCAATTTCGAAACCGACTCGCAGCGAATCGAGCATGGACCGATCCGTGATCGAGATCGTCAACCCATGGCACCGTTCCCCTGTAAATTTACTGCTGGTCGGGGTAAAGCTCCGCGGCATAAATAAGACACCTCGCAAACCGACTGAATTGAGTCGTTTTGCCAAGGCTTGACTGTCAATCCAGGGCGCCCCAAAAATCTCAAACGGGGTGTCGGTTCCCCGGCCTACCGAGAGGTTGGTGTACTCCAGCAGCCCGAGGCCTGGATACAACAATGCCTGATTAAGATTTCGCATATTCGGCGATGGATTGGTCCATGGCAAACCCGTTTGGTCGAAGTACTGTTTCCGACTCCAGCCCTGCATGGGAACCACCGTCAGTTTCAAATCCAAATCCAATTCCTGGGCAAACAACCGGGCCAACTCACCTACGGTCATACCATGTCGAACGGGCAGTGGGTGACAACCGACGAAACTGACAAGTTCTTGGTCCAAAACAGGACCACTGACAATGCGGCCGCCAATTGGATTAGGACGGTCGAGGACGATGAATTCGACCTGATTTTCTGCGGCCGATCGCATCGCGTATTGCATGGTCGAAATGTAGGTATAAAACCGCGCCCCGATGTCCTGGATATCAAACACAAGACAATCAAGGTCCTCCAGCTGCTGGGGACTTGGCCGTCGACGCTCCCCGTACAGGCTAACCACGTCGAGGTTGCTACCATCCGTTTTCGAGTCGGCAATCCTGGCCTGGTCCAGGATTCCCTCGATACCATGTTCCGGGCTGAACAGGCGAACCAGGTTCACCTGGTCGCTGTCAGACAACAGTTCCACATTCATTTGCCCATTACGGGCCAGACCCGTTTGATTGGTGATCAGCCCGACTCGTTTTCCGCGCAGTGCATCGTATTGCTGCTGAACCAGAACATCCAAACCGGTGCGAGTCTCGTCCTGGAATTCGACGGAAGCCGTTTTGGCCGGCTTCGAGTCGACTGCTGCCTCGGCAATCACCTGGCCAATCTGTCCAATCAGCCGATTCACCGATCCCCGACCGTCCGGATGCACACGGTTGCTCAAGAAAATATAGAACAGGTCCCGCTGGGGATCGATCCAGATCGCCGTCCCGGTAAATCCACCATGTCCAAACGCTTGCGAGCTCAAGCCCTTTGCCCGGTTGCTCGAATAGCCCGTCTGCTTGTCCCAGCCCAACCCGCGAATACCACTCGATACCGGGTAAGCCTGGGACATGACCTCGATCGTGGCAGGTTTCAGTAATTGACGTCCATTGCATTCTCCACCGTTAAGCAACATTTGAGCGAACCTGGCAAGATCGCGAGCGGTCGAGAACATCCCCGCATGTCCTGCCACTCCGTTCAAACGGTAAGCGCGAGGGTCATGCACCACTCCCTGGATCCATTGGTCGTCCCGACGTTCGGTCACGGCAGCCCGCCCCCGCAACGCAGCATCCGGATTGAAACCGGTTTCCGTCATCCCGGCCGGCTGCCAAAAATACTGCTGACATATTTCATCCAGTGGCTGCCCGCTCAGTCGTTCAACCAGACGTCCCAACACGATGAAACCAACATCGGTATAAATGAACTTTTCCCCAGGCTTTGCCACCAGTTTTAACTCGTCAATCTTCTGATAGGCCCGTTCGACACCATCCTCATAATCGCGAAGCGAATTGTCCGCGATCAATCCACCTTGATGGGTCAGCAACTGTCGGATGGTGATCGCCTCTTTGCCATGCCCCTCGAACTCGGGCAAATGTTTTGAAACAGGATCGTCCAACAGAATCCGGCCTTCCTCGAGCAGCTTCATACAGCAAACTGCCGTGGCAAGCGGCTTGGTCAAGGACGCCAAATCAAACACCGTATCGACCTCCATCGGTCGCTGCCGGGGCTGCAGCTGCCGATGACCAAATGCTTGCAAGTAAAAAACCCCGGAGCGATCCCCGGCAGCCACTACACAGCCAGGCATTTTCCCTTGATCAATCCCTGCCAGCACAATCGAACTGATTTTTGACAGTTTTTCCCGGTCGGCCGGCTGGCTCATCCGAGGCTCGACATTGATCGTCTGGGCCGTCGTGGCCGAGGCGTAGAACAATTGGAAAACCGTCCAGATCGTCAGAATGGCCGTAAATTTCATTGGCAAGTTAGCAAGAATCAATTTCATCTGGTGATCGATTTCAGGTTAAAATTTCTGGACAGGATTCACTTGGAATGAAATGACGGTAACCCCGGTTTCTATCCGCTCATCACACGCATGGCTGGCGACTAATGGCGGTCAAAAATCCGCGGATTTGCCCACCGTATTTTCGCAGAACGAAATATCCGTATTATTATTCAACCAGGCAGGATCCCACAACTGTTAGTGGTGATGAACTTTCCCGTTGAGGATTTGTTTGGATTGACTTAAGCTTAGCTACTTGGCCTTCAGGTTCCAATTCTTTATTACATCAATCATGCCCAAAGATTTCTTGAAAGATGCCGCCGACGCATACGACGTAGTCGTCATTGGCAGCGGTCTAGGTGGACTGACGGCTGCCAACATTCTCGCCCGCGATGGAATGTCGGTACTACTGCTGGAGCAACATTACAAACTGGGGGGCATGGCAACTTGGTTCAAGCGGCCCGGCGGCCACATTTTTGATATCTCCCTGCATGGTTTCCCTTATGGAATGGTCAAAAGTTGTCGCCGCTACTGGACCCCCGAGATCGCCGATTCGATTGTCCAGTTGCATGGCGTCCGATTTGACAACCCGATGTTTTCCCTGACCACCACGTTCAATCGGAGTGACTTTACCAAGTTATTAATAACGGATTTTGGAGTAGAGCAGGGGACGGTTGAGCAGTTCTTTGATACCGTCCGCAATATGAACTTTTATGACGATCAGTCCCTCACAACACGGGAGTTGTTTGATCAGTTCTTTCCAGGCCGGGAGGATGTGGTCCGTTTGCTGATGGAACCCATCACCTATGCCAATGGATCGACGCTTGAGGACCCCGCCCTTACCTATGGCATTGTGTTTTCCAACTTCATGTCAAAAGGTGTATATGTGTTCCAAGGCGGAACCGACAAGTTGATCAAGTCGATGGAAAAAGAGATGCGAGTCAATGGAGTCGACATTCGGATTAACTGCGACGTACAGAAAATCAATATCTCGCAAGGAAAAATTGCATCCGTTCAGGTCAATGGTCGAACCATCCGAACCAAGGCGGTCGTTTCGAATGCGAACCTTCGCGCTACGATCTTCAACCTGATCGACAAAGAGCATTTTGACAAACAATTCGTGGATGAGGCCGAGGCCGTTCGCCTGAACAATTCAAGTACCCAGGTCTACATGGCGCTGCATCCCGATGATTCCATTCCCCGCGATACGGGTGATCTTCTGTTCTGCAGCACGGCCGATCGTTTCCAGACCGATTTGTTATTAAGCAGGGACATTACCAGTCGCACGTTTTCATTCTATTACCCGGACACCCGTCCGGACGGTAAAGGCCGAACGCTGATTGTCTCCAGTACCAATGCCAATTACGAGGATTGGATTGGCATGAACAAAGTGGATTATGAAGCGAGTAAGCAGGACTTGATTGACTCGACACTTGATTCACTGGAAAAATACGTACCGAATTGCCGCGAGCGAATCACGCATGTGGAAGCGGCTACGCCCATCACATTCGAGCATTACACCAAGCACATAAACGGAGCAAGTTTTGGCACAAAATTTGAAGGCCTGGCTGTGAGCCGAGCGCTGCCCCAGCAAATTCCTGGAATGTATCACGCCGGTAGCTGTGGCATTATCATGTCCGGCTGGCTGGGAACGATTAACTATGGCGTCATTGTCGCAAACGATGTGATCAATCACCTTTCCAGTACGACCAGCACATCACGGGCCATTACCACTTAACCCAACACCTGCCATGACTTCTAAAGCCCATCCCAGCCTGTCGGCCATCCACGCGGCCATTCCGCATCGCGGCAACATGCTGCTGGTAGACGAAATTGTGTCCCAGGATGAGTCGTCCATCGTATGTCGTAAAACCTTTTCCGAGGACGAATTTTTTTTCCAGGGGCACTACCCCGATTTCCCGCTGACACCGGGCGTCATTCTGTGTGAATGCGCTGCCCAGGCAGGAGCGATCCTGTTGTCCAACATGATTCAAGCTGACGAGGGCATCCCTGTCTTGACGAAGCTGGACAAGGTGCGATTTAAAGAAATGGTTCGGCCAAATCAGACCATTGAAATGCACTGTCGTGTGGATGAAAAGTTATCGAACGCGTTTTATCTGACCGCAAAAGTAACTTGCCAGGGCAAAACAGCGGCCCGGTTGTCATTTGTTTGTACCGTCGCCAACCCCGCAACCAATTAGGGTGTCATCGTGGATTTTTTGCAGGTCGAAGGAAAAACGTTCGTTGTTTTTGGCGTTGCCAACAAGAAAAGCGTCGCCTGGCACATCGGACAGACGCTGGAGACAGCCGGGGCGATGGTTGTCTACGTCGTTCGCAGCCCAGAGCGTCGCGAATCACTACTCAAACTGATGGGTGAGCGACCCGTTTTTGTCTGCGATGTTGAATTCGAAGACCAGATTATGGCGGTTCGTGACCAGATCGGTCAGTCGTTTGAGCAAGTCCATGGCCTGGTTCACTCGATTGCGTTTGCAGATTACGAAGGTGGCATCAAGCCATTTCACGAGACAGGCAAAAAACAGTTTATGAGGACGATCGATATCTCGTGTTATTCGCTAATCTCGGTAGCTAACCAATTTAAAGAACTGCTGACAGACGATGCCTCGGTCGTGACCATTTCAATTTCGACAACGTCGATGGCGAGCGAGAATTATGGATTCATGGCCCCGGTCAAAGCGGCATTGGATTCATCGCTCGTGTTTCTCGCCAAGAGCTTCAGTCAGTTTTCCAATATAAGATTTAATGCCGTCGCGCCTGGACTTCTCAAGACATCTGCATCGGCCGGTATCCCGGGGTATGTGGAGGCCTATCTGTTCGCGGAAAAGGTCATTCCGCGGGGAACGGCAGTGTCGACGCAGGAAGCTGCCAACGCCGCCTGTTTCCTGCTCAGCCCGCGATCTTCGGGGATGAATGCCCAGCGAATGGTGATCGATGCGGGCATGGCCATTAATTATTTCGACAACGAGGTTGTCTCAAAAGTCATGTCGAGCCCGGATTAAAACGCTTTGTCGACTTTGGAGCTCAACCTTACCACGACACTCTCGGGTATGTTTTAGCGGGTATCGGACCGGCCAGCGGGCAAAACTGAGCGGAAATTTGCCTGGTGTGATTGCGATCATTATCGGTTTAGTGACAATAGTCGAGTGACCGTTACTCGGTTCATTCTGCTGAGTAAAAAAAGCACAGTGGCAATACGTGGATCGAAGTCGAATATCCAACAGTATCCCCAGTCAAACCATCAACGGAAACCGAACTACCATGAACCAAGTCATCATTCCTGGCATCACCTCGTTCTTGATCATGTTTACTGTCAGTTTTGCCAACGCACAGGAGAACGCGACGGCCCAGGAAGACAA
>JABACA010000220.1 GCA_014237975.1 Mariniblastus sp.
TGGCAATTGACCGTTACACGGTGATCGTTGGCAGCAGTAAAACCGATGGTGACTTTCAGTTTTACTTACCCGATCGAGATGAGTTTTTTTCGTCACCCGACCTGAGCCTCGAAGACAATAACCCGGACTGGGCGAAATACATCCTGGGCGCATTGAAACAGCTCGAACTGGGTGGTTCCATTATGCCTCCGCTACAAGCTGCGATTGTTTCAAACGTCCCTATTGGAGCGGGTCTCTCAAGCAGCGCTGCCTTGACGGTTGCGACCGCCACATGGGCGGAACAACTGGTGGGCCTGGCCCTGGCGCCGATGGAAAGAGCTCGACTGTGTCAACGTGTCGAACACGAGTCGTTAGGTGTACCTTGTGGGATTATGGATCAAGCTAGCGCCATACTCTGCCAACAGGACTCTATTCTTGAGTTGGATTGCCAAAACAACGAAGTCGGGCACCTCCCGTTTTCACCCAACGGCCTGGGCATCCTGATCACCAATAGCATGATCCAACATTCACTTGCCGACGGTACCTATGCGGCCAGGCGCGACGAATGCCAACAGTGTGCATCGCAACTGGGAATCCAGTCTTGGCGCGATATCGACCTGGTAAAATTTGAGGAGATTTCTAGTAGTTTGCCTGAAAACCTGGCCCGCCGCGGGCGGCACATCGTCACTGAAATTTCTCGCACCCACCAAGCGAGCCGCGCCATCGAAGCGGAGCAATGGACCAAGCTGGGCAAGCTGATGGTTGAAAGCCACGAATCACTGCGAGATCAATTTCAGGTAAGTTGTCCCGAGCTGGACTTGTTGGTGGACTTTACCAGTACTCTACCTGGCGTACTTGGTTCGCGGATGACGGGTGCTGGGTTCGGTGGATGCACGGTCAGCCTGATAAAGCTATCGGAACGCCCTTATATCGAACAGGCGATTACGACCAAATTTCATGCTGCTACTGGAATCAAACCGGAAATGTTTGTGTCACGCCCGGCAGAGGGAGCCAAGGCAATGAAAGTCTGAAGGACAGGCCGGGCTCCTCCCTTTTCTCTTTTTCAGGAATCCAGAATTCCTCGAGCAACCAGGTTATTCAGCCGGCGACCCACCTCAACCAGACCGTCGACCACCATTTCATCGTAGGAACGACCATCCCGAGTATCGATCCCATGACCAGGGTCCAGCGCTCGCAACCCGGCTAATGCATCGTCTTCGTGATGAAACACCTCGACAAAAACGGTTTTCAATTTTCCCGTCCTGGCACATGCCGCCAGCAAAGCGCCAATCCAACCGTCATCGGTAGACAAGCAGCCACGTGTCGTTTTCGAGGAAGCGTGAAAAATCCCCAATGCGTCAGCAGCGGCAATTTCATCGATCAACGATTCGTTTTCCGGTATGCTTAACGACGAATCACCACAATGGGCCGCATCGACCATGACCTTGAAAAAGGGTCGGCCTAACGATTCATTGGCTGCCTGCACGAATTGCCAGATTCGACCAATATCGGTAAACGTCTGAAATTCGCCGCCTCTCAAGAACTCGATATGCCAAGCCTTAACCGATGACCCATCCAGTTCTGCTTGCCGTACGGCCGATGTGTGAACCCGTACATTCTGTGCGACAGCCGCTTCAAAATCCTTTCCTTCTTTTCGCGTTGCACCTTCCTGCATCCACTCTTCGACGGAGGTTGAACTGACATCATGGACGCCATGCGTCTTGGCAGCCGTTAAACCATCCACCAGCATTTCTATGACTTTTTCTTCATCAGCCGGATTCATCGGATCGGCACCACCCACCATCAGGATGAAATGAACCTTGAGATCGAGCGATCGGAAACCCTCGACCATCTCGGCAACATCAGCCTCATTAAGTCCAGGAAAGTAAGGAATCTGGACGCAGTTGGGACGAACTGGCGATTGCTCGATGATCTCGGCCATGTTGGCAACAACGGCCAACTGGCCAGCCACATTTCTGGGAATGCGTCCGTCCTCATCTGGAACCAAGCCGCCAACAAATTTTAAATGGGTAGGAACAACTCCCAAATCAACAGGTGCCAATAATTGAATCTGGTCCGACATCAAAGTCCTCAATCAAATTTCAAAGGATAATCGCAAAGCAAATCAGCCGCCCGTTGGTAAACTCGATGACGAGCCGATGGAATCCAAGTCAGAATCCTATCATCAAGTGACTCCAATTTCACCCGTTTCATTACATTGTTTAATCGAAACAGCAATCTCGAGTCGTCCAGGTAATCAAACAAGAATCGAATATCGAGATATCTTTCAATGTAATAGACAAGGTTTTGGGTAGGGCGAGTTGCAAAACGGTTGATCTTTTCCTGCAGACGATGCGGACTAACTTGGGCAACGCGGTCGTAGTGAACTTCCAATTGACCTGGAAACTGCTCTATCAAAAACGCATCGAGCAGCAGCTCGACGATGATATGGCCCAGGAAGCCAGCGCGAAAACCCGACTCTCCCTTCAGGATATCCCTGATTTCGACGGAAAATTGCATATTGAGTGTGGCAAAGGCCTCGGTTTGATGAAACCAATGATCATCCTCATGATGCTGCACGACACCCTGCGCCACTGCAGCCAGCAAAGGATCTGGATCTCCAATAAATTCCTTGGCAGATCTTTCCCGCACCCGACATTTTCGATCGACAGCACTCAGCCAATCCGGCACGCAACAGCCCACCATGAAATGGGGACGGTCCAGATAAGGCAGGGCATGGGTAAAGCAATTCATTGTTAGAACACGTTCAAAGCACGACCGCCAATGTCATCAATCCGTAATTTCTGTGAAATGGAGACAACCAATTTCGATGGGGAACATCGTACTATAAAATTGGTTACACCCGTTTCCAGACCCGCAGCACGCGACAGACGGTTTATAATGGGATCGTTGGTTTTGAACCTGTGAATCGAGGATGTCATCATGCGTTTAAGTATTTGGCTCATGTTATTCTGCTGGATTCCGGCCGCTTGCTGTGACGGATACGACAGACACCCGAATATTGTCATCATCCTGGCAGACGATTTAGGTTACGGTGATCCCGGATGTTACAACGACGAGTCATTGATTCCAACACCCAATATTGATCAACTTGCCAACCAGGGCATGAGATTTCTGGATGCCCACACACCTTCGAGTGTTTGCACGCCAACTCGCTATGGCCTGTTGACGGGGCGTTATTGCTGGCGAACACGACTGAAACGAAGTGTGCTGTGGCCCTGGGATCCACCGTTGCTTGAATCAGAGCGGCTGACGCTGCCTGAAATGCTACAACAGCAGGGTTATGTAACCGGGTGTGTTGGCAAGTGGCACCTGGGATGGGATTGGCCACTGGAGAACGGAAAATACCTGACCGACGAGTTCCAGGGATTTACCTTGCCTGCCAAGCAACGGGCCGCATGGGCCGCCCGCATCGACTTTTCAAAACCTACCCGGGGAGGCCCCAACGACCATGGTTTCCAACACTATTTTGGAGACGACGTTCCCAATTTCCCTCCTTATGCGTTTATCGAGAATCGTCAGACGGTCGGGCTACCGTCGGTATCCAAACCGGCCGATTATTTTGGCCACGCGGGACCGGCGACACCCGCTTGGGATCTCTCGTTGGTCATGCCCAGGATCACACAGGAGGCGGTCGATTTTATTGACCACCGCCAAACCGATCCGGAGCATCCCTTTTTTCTGTTGGTCACCCTGACGGCGCCCCATACACCGATTGCGCCCAGCCCGCATTTCATTGGCAAGTCAAAAGCAGGTTGGTACGGCGACTATGTCCATCAGGTCGACTGGACGGTTGGCCAAATCCACCAAGCCCTGAAGCGAAACCATTTCACAGAAGATACGTTGTTTATTTTTACTTCCGACAATGGTTCCCCCCAGCGCAACGGGGTCAACATGAACGGCCCCATTGGCTCGGTCAAGGAATTCGGACATGACCCGAGTCGACCCTGGCGAGGCATGAAAGCCGATGCCTGGGAAGGTGGCCACCGGGTTCCATTTGTGGCCGTTTGGCCCGATCACATTAAGGCCAATGCAACCTCTGGCGAACCGATTATCCTGACCGACCTGATGCGGACCCTCGCCGGCCTGGTCGATTTTCAACTCGACGACAAAACGGCCGAGGACAGTTTCGATATTCGACCGGCGCTGTTTGCCAAGAATGGCTCTAAAAAGGGAAAACCGATCCACGATCACCTGGTCCATCACTCCGGCAACGG
This sequence comes from Mariniblastus sp., assembly GCA_014237975.1. Classification (GTDB taxonomy): domain Bacteria; phylum Planctomycetota; class Planctomycetia; order Pirellulales; family Pirellulaceae; genus Mariniblastus. The sequence goes on from JABACA010000220.1 coordinate 4,218, forward strand.
CCTGTTTGCCATTCGGGAAGGCCCTTGGAAGCTGATCCTGGGAAGAAACTCCGGCGGTTTTACGCAATACCGACCACCGGCAGATGCGCCGGCAGGCCAGTTGTACAACCTGGAATCCGATCCGGCAGAAAAGAACAATGTCTACAACCAACACCCCGATCTGGTTTCGAAATTGACACGGCGGCTGGATGAAATCAAGACGGCCGGCAGATCGTTCGGTCAATAATCTGCCGAATTGGAGCGTGCTGATTTACCCGGTCGTCTTGCGGGAAACAGGACGACACCTGCTCGGCTTCACCCTGTTTGCCATAGCAAGAACCGACTCTGCCATCTGGGCGTTAAATATCCACCCAGGCCTGCGATTTGCCACTGGCCAGCACCGCGTCACAGACTTTCTGGGTTTCCAGAGCTTCGCGAAACGTGGGGCTTGCCGGCTTGCCATCGGCCAGGCCGACAAGAAAATCAGCCACCTGGTGAACGAAACTATGTTCGTAACCGAGACATAAACCGGGCACCCACCAATTCCCCAGATAGGGATGGTCTCCGTCTGATACGTGGATACTCCGCCATCCGCGCAGCGGGCCATCATCCTCGTAATCAAAGTAATCCAGTCGGTTCAAGTCATGCAGGTCCCATTTCAGCGAACCGTTCTCACCGTTGATCTCAAACGTATACAGCGCCTTGTGTCCGCGGGCATAGCGGGTTGATTCAAACAGGCCCAACGACCCATTATCAAACCGGCACAAGAACGCACACGCATCATCTATTCCAACCGGCTGGACCTCACCCGTTTCATTGTGAACACGCTCTTTGACAAAGGTCTCTGTCATGGCCGTAACATTGGCAATGGCACCGTTCATCCAGATTGCCGTATCAATGCAATGAGCAAGCAGGTCGCCGGTCACGCCGCTTCCTGCGGCATCCACATCGAGTCGCCAGAGCGCATTGCCACCTTGGGGCAAATCTTCGGCGATTGTCCAATCTTGCAGGAAGTTGGCTCGATAATGAAAGATCTTGCCAAGTTTTCCCGAAGCAACAATATTCCTGGCGTGGGTCACGGCCGGGATGCGACGATAGTTGTACCAGACCATGTTGGCCACACCGGCGCGTTCTACCGCTTCGCACATCTCCTCACCCTCGGCCGTGTTCATGGCAATTGGCTTTTCGCAGAGGATCATTTTTCCGGCTTCGGCAGCCGCTATAGAAATTTCTTTGTGCAAGTTGTTGGGCACACAAATGTCGATCGCGTCGATATCCTCACGCTTTACGAGTGTGCGCCAATCCGTTTCGACAGATTCGTATCCCCATTGATC
>JABACA010000221.1:0-287 GCA_014237975.1 Mariniblastus sp.
TCAGGAAACTGATCGGACGTGTCAAATTCGGGAAAACCGTTCTTGCGAACGCCTGATTCCTGCCACGTTTCCCGGAACTGAACATGATTACAGACGTCCTGTTGCCGATCGGCAAAAAGATCCGTGTTGCGGGCATCTTTAAAGCCCCACTGCCTTCGCAATTCCAATAGTTCCTGCCCTTTTTCCAGTGGCAAATACTGTAGCCGGCCGATCTGTTTGGAGAGAATCAGGATGCGACAATAGGCATCCAGTATCTCGGTCAGCCAATACGCTTCTTCGACGCTATT
>JABACA010000221.1:297-5370 GCA_014237975.1 Mariniblastus sp.
GACGGTTCCATGATTGGCCAGAATGATCGTGTCGGTTGACATCACGAATTTCAAAATGGTGTCGGCAAAATTCTGGTTTCCGGGAGTTTCGTACGCTGCGATCGGTACCTCGCCCAAAAAGATATCCGGTTCGGGCAAGACACCCATAGGCACGGGTTCACGGGCTACCCCGAAGGCGGTTGCATGCGGTGGATGACAGTGGACGACTGATTTGACATCCGGACGTTCGCGATAAATATTCAAATGAAGCAATACTTCGCTGGTCGCCTTTTTCTTGCCGTCAACTTGCCGCCCCTCCATGTCGACCGTGCAAATGTCGTCCGTTGTCATGAATCCCTTGCACGTCAGTGTTGGTGTGCAGAGAACCTGGTTTTCCCCTGCCCTGACCGAGATGTTTCCCTCGTTGGCGGCCGCAAATCCTTTCTGATAGACTCGCTGACCGATTTCGCAAATCTGCCGTTTTAAAATTTCGATGTGGGGTTCGTTCATGAAGTTATTCCCGTATTTGTACTGTATGGTCCACGACGCGAACCTGGCCCGCGGCAATTTGATGGATGACCGCTGGGTAAAGTTTACATTCTTCAGCAAAAACTTTCTGTTGCAGAGTTTGAGGAGAATCTTTCGGCAAAACGTCTACCGAACGTTGCGCAATGATCGGGCCATGATCATATTCATTATCCACGAAGTGGACGGTACAACCGGAAAGTTTACAGCCATGTTCGATAACCGATTCATGCACCCGCATTCCATAATAGCCTTGGCCGGAAAATGCCGGGATCAGGCTCGGGTGAATATTGATGACTCGGTTTTCAAATTCGTTTGGGACCACCAACCGCCGCAGAAAACCCCCGGCAACCACCAGATCGGTCCCCGATTCCCGGCAAGCTTTAAAAATGGCATGGCTTAGCTGCTCATCCGACGGGAACTGCGGGCGGGGCAATACCACCAAGGGGATGTTTGCCTCGATTGCGAACTGGTTTCCGGCCGCCTTGGGGCTACTCGAAATCACCTGGCGGATTTCAACTTCAAGTGCTCCACGTTGGCGCAGCTCAATAAGGTTGCGCAACGTGGTTCCGCCACCCGAGATCAATACGGTGATTGAAAAACCGCCAGCCATGCAAAATACTCTTCCGGTTGAGGTCTAGGTGCTTGCAGCCTGAACGACTTGCAGCGTGATTCGCAACACGCTATCAGCGACCGTTCGTTCCACGGTATCATTCAATTCGGTGGGAGGCGTTTCCAGCTTTAAGTTGGTTGCAAGTGTTTCCGCCGTAATATACTCGCTGTTCTCGCTGATGGCTTGGTGTAACTTCTTGTTTTCCGTTTCGAGCCATATTTGGATTCGATCCGTAAACTGCAAATCGAGTTCTTTCCGTCGGTCCTGGACCAGACGTACCACGTCGCGAGCCATCCCTTCGCGAATCAACTCGTCCGTAAGTTCCGTGGAAAGGATAACGACCGAGCTGTTTCCCTGTGCCGCCGCCCAGCCATCTTTGGCTTGCAATCTGACCTGAATATCATCACTGTCCAACTCAATCGTCTCGTCGTTGATGGGCAGTTCAAATTTGCCATGGGCTTCCAGCTCCGCCAGCATGGTGCCACCATCGGCTTCACTCAAAGCGTTTTTTACGGCGGGCATCAATTTGCCAACTCGGGGACCGAGCCGTTTGAAATTAGGTATCACCTGATAGCTGACGTACTGGCCGGCGTCCGATGTGTATCTGACGGATTTGACATTCAGTTCCGTTTGCAAAATGGCACCGTGTTCTTCCAGCCATCCTTGATCGGCCGCATCACTCAGTACGACGGTGACGCCGGCCAGAGGTTGCCGTACTTTGAGTTTTGCATCCATCCTGGCTGAGCGGCCCAGCGATGCGATTTCACGCAGTGTTTTCATGCGACGGGACAGGTCCTGATCGATCCGTTCATCATGGGAGGAGGGGTAATCACACAGGTGGACACTCTCAATGGAGGCACTGGTGAACGGGCTGACCAGGTTTTGCCAAAGGGCCTCTGACACAAAAGGTACGAAAGGCGCGACCAGCTTGGCCGTGGTTGCAAGGCATTCATACAGGGTCCAATAAGCATCCAGTTTTGCTTGATCCTGTTTGTCCGCAGCCCAAAATCGATCGCGACTTCGGCGAACGTACCAATTACTGAGGGCGTCAACAAACGTAGTAATCCGGTCCGCTGCGCCAAAATTGTCGTAGGCGTCCATGGCGGTCGTAACCTGTTGAACCGTGCTGTTCAGTTCGCTGATGATCCAGCGGTCCAGCTCACCTCGCTGATGAACCGGTTGATAGGTCGGATTCTGTTCAAAAACCCCTGTTTGCAACTGACCAGCATCAAGGCCATCGACCGGTTCAAAGCCGTCGATGTTGGCGTAAAGTACGAAAAAACTGTAAACATTCCACAGCCTCAGGATAAATTCCGGAATGCTCTCCTTGATCGATTGTTCACGGTAGCGAATGGCTGTCCATGGCGGCTGGTTGGCGAAAAAATACCAGCGCAACGCGTCGGCACCATAACGATCAAAAATCTCCTTGGGTTCACGGTAATTACGTTTGCTCTTGGACATTTTTTGACCGTCTTCACCCAACATCAAACCGAGGACGATGCAATTGCGAAATGGGTGTGGGAATTCAACTGGAGTCTGATCTGAATCCTCCGAGAACATCATGGTGCTGATGGCGAGCAGGCTGTAAAACCAGCCGCGTGTCTGGTCCAGCGCTTCGGAGATAAAGTCGGCCGGGAATTGCCGTTTGAATTGATCAATATTTTGATGGGGGTACCCCCACTGGGCAAACGGCATCGCTCCACTGTCATACCAGCAGTCGATCACTTCCGGGACACGATTCATCCGTGCCCCTTCGGCAAACGGGGAATCGAATGTCACATGGTCGATGTACGGTTTATGGACGCGTAAATCGTCCGGTAATTCCGGATTGGCTGCTTTTGCCTGGTCCCAAATCTCGGTCCCCTGCACGCCGGGCTTGGCCAAGAGTTCGTCATAGCTGGCAATCGAGTCCATTTTGCCCGTCTCAGAACATACCCAGATAGGCAAGGGAGTACCCCAGTAGCGCTCGCGCGACAATGCCCAGTCCACGTTGCTTTCCAGGAAGTTTCCGAATCTGCCATCCCGAATATGGGTCGGTAACCAATTGACCTGCTGGTTGTTGGCCAGCATGGCATCCCGGAATTGCGTGGTGCGAATAAACCAGCTGCGCCTGGGGTATTGAATCAAAGGATCCTCATCCGCTCGCCAACAGAAGGGATATTCGTGTTGGTACTGTTCCTGCAAATAGAGTTTGCCCTCTTCTTTCAGTTGTCGCATAATCGGTTTGTCGGCATCCTTCACCCACATTCCAGCGAAATCGGGTGCCTCCTGGGTGAATTGGCCGTTGGGACCCACTGCGCAAATTAACTCCGGACCTTGTCCTTCCTTAAATCGATTCTGTTCGGAAATCAACAGTTCATAATCGACTTCTCCAAAGGCGGGGGCTTCGTGGACAGCCCCCGATCCACTGTCGGTGGTAACAAAATCGGCTGCTGTAATCCGCCAGGCCACATGTTGACTTCCGCCGTCTTTCAACACCCCCTGCTGGTCACCCGCCTGGCGATAATAATAATCGAAGGGCGGCTGATAACGCTGACCGACAAGATCTGTCCCTTTGCAGACAGACTTGACTTCCAATTCCCGCTTCAGTTTTTCAGAAATCGTATCGACCAAGTCTTTGGCCAAAATGATATTCTGTCCCAACTCTGGATCATAAACTGTGGCGTAATCAAGCTCCTGGTTGACGGCAGCAAACTGGTTACTTGGTAACGTCCAAGGTGTCGTTGTCCAAACCAACAGGCTGGTATTTTCCTGGTCAAGCAACGGGAACAAAACGTAAACACTGGGATCAAATACGGTTTTGTATCCCTGCCCTACTTCACCACTACTGAGTGCCGTTCCACCCTGTGCCCACCACCAGATGATCTTGTGCCCCTGGTACAACAAATCCCGATCAAACAGGTGTTTTAACGACCACCAAACCGATTCAACGTAACTTTGGTGGTAAGTCACATACGCATCATCAAGTTTGACCCAAAACCCCAATCGTTCGGTCAATTGCTCCCATTGCTGCATGTATCGCCAGACGCTTTGTTGGCATTTTTGGATAAACGGTTCGATTCCGTAGGCCTCGATCTCTTCTTTCGAATGGATGCCAAGTTCTTTGCAGACTTCGACTTCGACCGGCAATCCATGGGTGTCCCAGCCCGCTTTGCGCTCACAGTAATATCCGCGCATGGTCTTGTAACGGGGGAATAAGTCTTTGATCGCACGGGTCAAACAATGTCCCGGATGGGGCTTTCCATTGGCGGTCGGTGGACCTTCGTAAAACACATATTTCGGACCGCCCTGGCGCTGGCTTAATGCCCTGTCATAGGTTTTCATTTCGCGCCAGAAATTCAGAATGCGCTCTTCCTGTTCGGGGAAGTTGACGTTTGTTTCAACCGGATGAAACATCTGGAATCCTTCTCAGCAAATCGGCATTCAACAGGAAGCGGAACAAACGTAGGGATCCTGAATCCTTACCTGGGCAATCCTAATACAGTCTGACATTAATATCTTCGATAGAGCTAGTGCTGTAAATAACTCACAGTCTTACCTCAGCCCTGGATGAATCCATAACAAGGCTTGCATTTAAATGAAGTGAAGGGCTGAGGCATCCCGCCTGTTTTCCAGGAAATACCGGTTGCCGTATTAACGAGACCATACCGAGAGAGGTGTAGACTAGGTTTTTCCCTTGTCTTCATCACCTTCTTTCGTTGGATTCAGGTGCCCAAATTCTTGGTTGAATTCTTCCCCATACTGATCATCTTCTAAATCATATTCCCCTTTGATTTCTTCTTCAAAGTCATCATCAAAATCATGATCAAAATCAGCTTCATCAAATTCTTCGACCACTTCCTCAGTCTCTTCTACAACTGGTTCGGCGACCGGTTCAGAAGCAGTTTGCTCGGCGGGGGCGAACAGGCTGTCAGACGTATCAGACGTATCAGACGTATCAGACGTATCAGACGTAT
>JABACA010000222.1:0-265 GCA_014237975.1 Mariniblastus sp.
GACACGGATAATTGTTGCCAGCAAAGGCAATGTCGCGATGCGGCCGTTTGATCGCTGCTGCATCTGTCAGATCGCCAACTTCCGGACCGTTTACAGAACGACTGTCATGACTCTATCCAATATAAAACTCTGAATGTCCAACGACCCCAGTCAACCGATCGAATCGACCGATCCACCGGATAACGCCCCCGCTGAAACACTTCAGTTGGAACAGTCGACGTACGAGATCATTCAAAATCGCCTGGCATCATTTAGCGCCGATTTA
>JABACA010000222.1:275-5345 GCA_014237975.1 Mariniblastus sp.
CCGATTTAAACCAACGCCTGAATCAGCTTAACGACATACGCAGACATGTCTTTGGTTCGATTCCCACGGAACTGATTTCCGCCCAGCGGATTACGACCGACAACAACTGTACGTCACGGGACATTGTTCCCATCGGCAATCGATTCCTGTTTGGATACAACGTCCACATCGGGCTAAAAGCTACCACAGAGCTGGCCGATGTTTTTTCAATCTACCGCCTCGGTGACAACGATCAATTCCACAAGGATGAGCTGGATGCGTTGCAGAACCCCAATTTTCTGCATGACTTTGACCAGCTTTACAAGTACTACAAGGACACGCGGTTCGTTAAATTTCATGTCATCGGGCCCCATCTCTACATGGTGTTCCAGGTGGGCAAGACCATCAATGACATCAAGGCTTTCAAGTTCCTGATCAACGAGGAGCAGCTGACGTATGTTGACGGCCGAAGTGAACATGAGGCCAAATTTCCGGCGCAACACGATTTCAAATGGTTACGAACCCACCGCGACTTGCATCGCAGCGGCGAACACCCGCATATCTCGATTGATGATCGCGTATTTGTCGAGACGATTGGTGGCGACCTGACCATCAAGATTGAGGATAACACGGACAACGGAGAGGGAATTTACAGTGAACCTGTTACCGATCCCGACCAGACATTGGATGACGCCGAAATCTACTACGCGGTAGTCGGGAATATCATCCTGCTAAAAATCCGGCCTTTCAAGGAAGAGACGTTCCGATATTTTGTTTTCAACGAAAAAAAAAATCAGGCTATCCGACTTGATTCCATCGAGGATGCCTGCGTGCAATTGCCCGAAGATCATGGGCTGATATTCTCCAACGGTTACTACCTGCAAACGGGCCAGTACAAAGCGTTTGACAGCAACCTCGATCAGCTCTTGTATGAAAAGCGGATTGCATCCCCCAATGGCGAAGATTATTTGTACGTGTTCTATCGACGCCAGTCGGGACATTACGTCCTGTTGTCCTATAACATGATCGAACAGAAGGTGGCAACACCCATTATCTGCAATGGGTATTCGCTGTTTGACAACGGACACCTGATTTTCTACAAGTCGGATGAATCACCTCAAAAACACCATGCCGTCCAAATCTGGCAAACTCCCTATGTGGGCGATCAACATCAATCCACTGAAAAAACCGATTCCTACATCTTCAAGATTGGCAACCGGGATATCGTTCGCGCGATGTCTGAATCACACGAACTAATCAACTTGATTGACCAGGAAGACAGTTACGCAAATCTGTATGTTGATATCTTGAAGAAATCGACCGACATCATTGATAGTTATTTCTGGCTCAATAACGAACAGGCGTTTGACCTGGCTTCGCCCATTTCGGACATACAAGCGGCCGCAACGGCGGCTGTGGACGAATTTGACAAGGTCGTCAGGGTTCGCAAAAACACAAGAGAACAATTCTCAACGACCAGCAAAGCCGCACGTGAAGCCATATCGTCGGCAGCCAGTCGACAAAAACGCACGATCAATGATTATGTCGAGTCACTTGCTGAATTGCGATTGGTCCGAGGGCAAGTCATCTCGCTCAAAGATCTCAAGTACATCGACGCCGCGTTGGTGGATCAAATTGAGCAGGAAATTGCTACCAATACGGAGCGACTATCGCGCGCCTGTGTCGAATTCCTGTTACGCAAAGATTCACTTGAACCGTACATCCAACGGGTCGACCAACAACGCAAGCAAATCGACCATCTCGAAACAGGCATGCAGTGCAAACAGCTGGAAGCGGAAATCGAGGAAACCGCCAAGCAACTGGAAATGCTGATAGAAATTGTCAGCAATTTAAAGATTGACGATGCCACCCAACGGACCCAGATCATCGACAACATTTCGGCTATCTACTCCGGCTTGAATCAGACCCGGGCATCGCTCAAGAAAAAAACACAGGGACTGTTGATTCACGAAGGCGCGGCAGAATTCAATTCTCAATTGAAGTTGCTGAGCCAGGCAGTGATTAATTACATGGATGTATGTGATACGCCTGAACGGTGCGATGAATATCTCACGAAGATGATGGTCCAGATCGAAGAGATCGAAGGCCGGTTCGCCGAATTTGACGAATACGTTGTCCAGCTCGCCGACAAGAGAGAAGAAATATACGCAGCGTTTGATGGGAAAAAACTGCAATTGTCAGAGGCTCGCAACCGTCGGGCTACGGCGTTGATGGCAGCCGCTGATCGGATATTAAAAGGAATCCAGTCCCGCATCGCTAATTTTGAAACGGTCGACGAAATCAACAGCTACTTTGCCGCTGACCTGATGATCGACAAGGTTCGCGACATCACCGGAAAACTCGATGACCTAGAGGAATCCGTCAAAGTTGACGATGTTCAAAGCCGGTTAAAGACCATCCGGGAAGATGCCGTTCGCCAATTGCGTGACAAAAACGAACTGTTTGTAGACGGCCAAAATGTCATCCAATTCGGCGCGTTCAATTTTTCGGTCAATGTCCAGCCACTCGACCTGACGACCGTACTCAAGGATGACACATTGTTTTTCCATTTGAGCGGGACCAATTTTTTCGAGCCTGTTGAAGACCAGGCATTATTGGCAACCGTCGATGTCTGGGACCAATCGGTTATTTCCGAAAACGAGGATGTTTACCGCGCTGAATTTCTTGCTTTCAAGATCTGGCAAGCCGCACAACTCAGGTCATTCCAATCAACCAAAAAGCTGCTGCAAATGGACCCGGAACCGTTGGTCCAATCGGTTCAACAATTCATGGCGCCTCGTTATTCCGAGGGTTATGTCAAGGGTGTTCATGACCACGACGCGGCATTGATCCTGGCCCAACTACTGAAATTGGATCAAAACTTGGATCTGCTAAAATACTCACCCGACGCACGGGCCTTGGCAGGCATTTTCTGGTATGCCAGTCAAGGCAGTGAATTCCGCAAACGAATCTCGGCGCAATTGGGCGGTTTGGCTGCGGCTCGGAAGTTGTTCGGTGATTCCATCGAACGCAATGTTTACGTTGACGAAATGACTTCGCAGGTCGAAACGGTGTGTGCAGAAATCGAGACCATCCCCGGCCAGCTTGGCCCCTTTTCCGCGAACTACCTGTTTGACAAATTGACCGGTGCGAACATCGAAACATGTTCCCAACCGGCCAAAGATATTTGCTCAAAATTTAATGGGTTTTTAAAAACCAAGAAGGCTGAGGCGAAATTTGAAGAAATAAGAAAGGCCAAGACAATCTCGCCAAGCCAGCGTTTCCTGCTGATTCACCAATGGGTGGATTCGTTCATTCGCCAAATTGACCAAGAGGACTGGATGCCCTTTGTCAACGAGGCCGCCGTCATGCTATTGGACGGATCGGGAAAATCTCGTCATGCGGTCGATGTCAGTTCCAAGACAGTAATTTCGGGAATGTTAGGTGATCACCGGCAGGTTGATGGGAACAGCTATACCCTTGATTACCATGATTTCACCGTACGGCTAAACCAGTTCGAAACAGAAACCGTACCGGCATTTGAAACATACCACGAACTAAAATCCCGGGTGACCGACGAACGGCGACAATCGCTTCGACTGGAGGAATTCAAGCCGCGTGTGCTGACATCGTTTGTGCGCAACAAATTGATCAACGACGTCTACCTACCGATGGTCGGTGCCAACCTGGCCAAGCAAATGGGAGTCGTGGGGGAACAGAAACGGACAGACCTGATGGGGTTGTTATTGCTGATATCGCCCCCTGGATACGGCAAGACCACCCTGATGGAATATATCGCCAATCGCCTCGGCATTACCTTTATGAAAATCAATGGCCCGGCGATTGGGCATCAAGTCACGTCACTGGATCCATCCGAAGCCCCCAATGCCAGCGCACGGGAAGAGATTGTCAAATTGAACCTGTCGCTTGAGATGGGTGACAACGTGATGATTTACCTGGATGACATCCAGCATTGCAATCCTGAATTCCTGCAGAAGTTCATTTCGCTGTGTGATGCGACGCGGCGGATCGAAGGCGTATTTCGCGGTCGCACGCGCACTTACGACTTGCGCGGTCGCAAAGTCTGTGTCGTGATGGCAGGCAACCCGTACACTGAAAGTGGTGAGAAATTCCAGATCCCGGACATGTTGTCCAACCGTGCCGACACCTACAACCTGGGGGATGTTATTGGGAATTCCCAAGCAGCATTTGAACTGAGTTACCTGGAAAACTGCTTGACTTCCAACCCCGTTTTGAACCGGTTGAACTCACAGAGCCGCAACGATATCTATTCCGTTTTCAAGATGGCCAGCCAAACAGAAGAAACGGTGACGTCACTGGAAGGCAACTATTCTATCGAGGAAATTGATGAATTTGTGGCGGTTGTTCGCAAGTTGATTACCGTTCGCGACGTGGTATTGCGTGTGAACCGTGAATACATCGACTCTGCCGCTCAAGCCGACGATTACCGGACCGAACCTCCATTCAAACTACAAGGCTCCTACCGAGACATGAATAAAATTGCCGAAAGAATCGCGGCAATCATGAATGACGAGGAACTGGAAACGTTGATTATCGGTCATTATGAAAATCAGTCGCAAACACTGACCACTGGCGCAGAAGCCAACATGCTCAAATTCCGCGAGATCACCGGGAAACTGGATGGCCAAAATCTCGAACGATGGCAGGATATTAAACGAACATTTAAACGCAATCTGTTACTTGGATCGGCCAGCCAGGATGATCAGCTGGGGCAGGTCATTGCCCAAATGACAACCTTTTCCGAAGGTCTTTATGACATTCGAAAATCCCTGGATCAGGGCATTCAGCATTTTGCCGCAGATGATGACTCGGACGAAGAGTCCTTGCAATCTGTCACCATCCAGGAAGTGGGCCGAGCGGTCGCCGAACTGGAAAAATTCAACCAGTCGCTCGACGATATCAAGAACCTGGTCGCCCGCAACATGGATTCCAAATCCGAGTTGATCGAGGCCGAGCCGATCAATCACAAGATTGAAGTTGTCAATAAGATACCGGCAGCGTTCCTGGGAGTATTGCGCAATCAGTTCCGTGTCTTGCAGACATGGATGG
>JABACA010000223.1 GCA_014237975.1 Mariniblastus sp.
GCGCCAGTCGTTTCATTGATAAACAGAACCTGTTGCCAGGTCGTGCCCCCGTCCTGGGAACGGTAAACGCCCCGTTTCTTGGTCGGGGTGTAAACGGCACCCTGCACGGCGACGTAAACCAGATTGTGATCGTCCGGGTGGATTCGAATGGCCGCAATGTGTCTCGAATCGGGTAGGCCGACGTTCTGCCAGGTTTTGCCCGCATCGGTGCTCTTGTAGACTCCGTCACCGTGAGACGTCATGACACCGCGCACGGCGTGCTCGCCCATACCGACCAACACGATATGTGGATCAACCCGAATGATCCACGCAATATCGCCTTGGCCAATGATGGGGGCGCCTGCGTCACCTTTAATGGGGGCAAATCCTGGTCCACCCAAAACAACCAACCGACCGCCCAATTCTACCGGGTCATCACGGACAACCAGTTTCCCTATCGACTGTACGCCGGACAACAGGACAACTCGACCGTCAGCATTGCCAGCCGATCCGCCCACGGAACGATTGGCCAGCGGGACTGGTTCCCCACGGCGGGCGGCGAAAGCGCCTTCCTCGCTTTCGATCCGGACCAGCCCGATGTCGTCTTCGGGACGACGATCCAGGGGATGATCGACAAACATATCCTGGCCACCGACGAGCGGAAGTCGGTGATGGTCCACCCCCAGTTGAATTTGGGTACCTTGCCCAAAGACCAGAAGTACCGGTTTAACTGGAACGGACCGTTAACGATGCAGGTTCAGGATCCGTCCATCCTTTACCACGGTGGAAACGTGCTGTTCAAGAGTCTGGATGGCGGAGCGCATTGGACCCAGATCAGCGGCGATTTGACACGTAACGAAGTGGAAAAACATGGTGACGGCGGGACTCCCTACACCAACGAAGCAGCCGGGGGCGAAGTCTACAACACGATCAGCTACATCGCCGCCAGCCCGCACGCGGCGGGAACGATCTGGGTCGGCAGCGACGACGGCTTGGTCCATCTCACCCAAGACGAGGGAAAAACATGGAAGAATGTCACCCCGCCCGATATTGGCGAATCCTTGATCAACGCTATCGAAGTTTCACCGCACGATCCGGCCACCGCTTTCCTGGCCGTCACCCGCTACAAGTTTGATGACTTGCGGCCGATGGCGTATGTCACCCGCGACAACGGTCAACATTGGACCGCCATCAACGACGGCATCGATTCCGAACATTTTGTCCGCGCCATTCGCCAGGACCCGGTCGATCCCCAGATCCTGTACGTGGGAACCGAGGGTGGCCTGTATCTCAGCACCAACGGCGGCAAACGTTGGAACCGTTTTCAGCTGAATTTGCCCATCACACCGATTACCGACCTGGCCCTTCACGACAATGACCTGATTGTCGCCACATCCGGCCGGTCCTTCTGGATTCTCGATGACCTGGCAGCCATCCAGCAAAGCCAGGGTAACGTTGGCAATGAACTCAAACTTTATACACCCAAGCCGTCGGTCAAGTTTGATGCGGCCACCGCGGCAGGCCCCAATCCAACGGCGGGCACCAACCCCCAACCGGGTGTCATCTTTGATTACGTGTTGCCGGCCGACTGGACCGACAAGCAGACCGCCGTTTTGGAAATCAGCGACGCCGACGGTAACGTGCTGCGGAGCTTTACCAGCAAGAAGGTGTCCAAACCGAAAACGTGGACCGGCGGACCGGAGCCAGCCAAACCATTACCGGCCAAACCTGGACTGAACCGTTTCCATTGGGACCTGCGAACCGAGCCGGTGGCCGGCATCAACAACGTGTTTATGTTTGGCAGTCATAATGGCCCCCGCATCACGCCGGGGACGTACACCTTGAAACTCAATGCCGCCGATCAAACGGCCGAATGCACCGCCACCGTGACGGCGGACCCGCGGGTCGAGGCTGAGGCGGAGGATTACCGGTTACAGGCAGAGATGCTCGGCAAAATACGGGCTACCCTGGCTGACATTCATACGACGGTCAACCAGTATCGCCAGGTCAAGTCACAGGTATCGGCCCGCTTGGCCGCGATCCGCAAGATGGCCGGCACGGAGAAGCTGGTCCAACAGGGACAAGCGATCAACCAACAACTCAACGCCTGGGAACAGCAGCTGATCCAGCCCTCCCAGAAAACATTCCAGGACGTGATCAATTTCCCCAACCGCCTGAATGCCCAACTGGTATTCCTGGCAGGCCAACTCGACACGAACGATCCGCAGACGACGCAAGGTTGTCGGGACCGGCTGGCCGAATTAGTGAAGCAATGGGAAACCCAGAAATCGGCGCTGCAGGCGATCGTCGGCGGGCCGATCGCCCAGTTCAACCAGGCGTACCGCGCCCAGGATCTACCCGCCCTGATCATCCCCGATTCAAACGATCAATAAGGTTGATGCTTGTTGTCGTCCTCTTTCTATTGCCAGCCACGCGTTTTGCTGGTTGAGCGAAAACGAATTTAACGCCGTTGAATTTAACTCCGTTTAAACGGACCACATGGTGCTAGTATTTTGAGAAACTGGTTGAAAAAATACTAATTGTTCGGCATTCCACCTGTTACTGAGACAAATAGGTTTGAGAATCGATTTTTGATCGGTATCATGTTGGGACGGTATAAACCATACAAATTCCGTCCATTCTCTCACCACCGTTGTACACCACTGTGCACCACCCCGAAATGGAAAGATGGATTTTCATTCGCGCCGCAAAACGACACGCTCCCGCGCTCGAAGAAAAACGGTGCGCGCCCGACGATCGTCGGTACTGGGTAAATACGACTACAATCCACTAGAACCGCGGATGCTGTTGGCTGGCGTTCTGGGCGATTGGGGAGATGCTCCCGACAGTTACGGTGAGACGCTTCACCAAGATGACGGCGCCGTTCATAAACAGTCTCCCAATTGGCAACAGATTGCCGGAGATGTTACGGGAATTAATCCTTCCGGTGATCAATCGGTCGCTATGACGCCCGATGGACTTACTCTTGCAGTCACTTCTGTGACTACGGGTGGTTTGACCGGTAACACCAAGGTTCTGCGCCGAGACTATGTCGGCGATCCGTGGAACCTTGAGAAAACATTTAGTGGTGAAGATGGTGCTGGCGGCGCCGTAGCGCTCAGCCAGGACGGCAACATTATCGCGATCGGGTGGGAAGATAACGGTTTTACCTTTTCGCCCGGTCGAACAACCATCTATCGAATGGATTCGAATCACAACTGGAAATCGATGGGGATCCTCTCAGGTGACGATAACCAAGACCATTTTGGTTGTTCGGTTGCTTTAAGTGCCGATGGCAAGATTCTGGCCGTTGGTGCGGAGGGTGATAACCAGAGTGCCGGACAGGTTACAATTTTCCGATGGACTGGCAACCAGTGGCAAACGAGCGATGCAATTCAAGGCCTTGATGGCGAACAATTGGGAAACGCCATCGATTTGAGCGCCGACGGAAAAACGGTCGCCGTTGGTGCAAGCGGTTATCACGACAACACGGGCCGAGTCAAAATCTATCAATGGAGCAGTGGACAATGGCAACTTAAGGGGAACATTCTAGAGGCGGCCAACGTTTTAGGCTTCGGATATTCCGTTTCCCTGGACGCAGCCGGTAATCGTGTCGCGGTTGGCGCGCCTTACTACAAGGCTGGTGATTATGAACTACAAGGCCAAGCCCGCGTCTATCAATTCTATGATGCTGCCGAACCAGCGTGGGACTTGATGGGTAGCGTCATCAATGGTGCAACAGCAGAAGAACAATTCGGTTATTCCATTTCATTAAGCGATGATGGCGGGACCGTCGCGGTAGGTGCGCCTTACAACAGTAATGGCCAGAATGGCAGAACCCAAGTTCTCTCCTGGAGCGCGTCGTCAAATTGGCAACAGAAAGCGGACCTGATTTCAGGCGACCAAAGCGGTGGACGTGCCGGGTGGTCGGTTGCGACAACCAGTGATGGAAACACGGTTGCGATTAGCAACCACCCGGCAAGCGGTCAGGGTTCTACCCGAACCTACCGTCTCCCCATCCTGCAATTGGGCAATGCGATCGATCTGGAGTTCGATGGACAGCCAAGCCCCCATGCGGATTCCGATCTGCACGACGATGGCGTCTTCTTTGGAGTCATGATTCCAGGCGAAACGTCCACCATTGATGTTTTTGTCAAGATGGATGCCCCCAGCGCTCGACTGGATGGCTGGATCGATTTTGACCGAGACGGTGTATGGAACCAGGTCGTTTCGACATCCGGAACCGAACGTATATTTGACAGCCCAAACACGCCACTCTTTCATGAGTACCAAACCGTTGTACCGGGCTGGAACCGATTTTTTGTCAATATTCCGGATTGGGACGAGGACATAATTGTAGGCAACACCTTTGCCCGTTTTCGTCTTAGTCCATTCGTTAGCGATGTCCAACAGTATGGATCTATCAACAAGGGCGAGGTCGAGGATTACGAAATCTACATTGGCGAAGTCCCCAACGAGCCTCCCACGATCGACCAACCAGAAGATTTCTTACTCGGTCACGATGCAGATATCCAGACAGTCCTTTTAACTGGCATCAGTGACGGTGACGCTAGCTTGCAACAAGACATCTCCGTGACGGCTTCGGTCGACCAACCAACCCTGATTGACAATTTAAATGTCAACTACAACCCTGGTAACCAAACTGGGATCTTAACTTTCCAACCTACTGGATTGACGGGTAAGGCAACAATCACAGTCACGGTCGAAGACGAAGGACCGGATGGCCGACTCGACACCAAGTTTGACAACCGAACTACGCAGGTCTCGTTTACGGTCAACATCAAGGGAAACCACCTACCACATTTTGATGTAATACCCGATGTGGTCACCAAGGAAGATACACCTACGGAAACATATGTCTTTGGCATCACCGATGGTGATGATGATTCGGTCCAAGATTTGCGGATCACTGCTACCAGCAACGATACCGGATTGATTCCCAATCCACAACTTGAATACTTCGAAGGTGCAACTGCAAGGTTTGAATTAACGCCTGTTCAGAACCAGTTCGGCACGGCAACGATCACCGTCCAACTGGAAGACGGGGGATTGGACGGTGACCTGGATACCCCGAAAGACAATCGTTCCTTTAGCCAGACCTTCCAGGTCACGGTCGATCCGGTGAACGACCCACCCCGTTTTGCCCCGCTCGATGACCTGACGATCGACAAGAACGCAGGCGAGCAGACGGTCACTCTGAAGTACATCC
>JABACA010000224.1 GCA_014237975.1 Mariniblastus sp.
AAAGAATTTTGGATTGTTTCTCGCGGGTCGTTGGTTTTTTTGTCGAAAAATAGCGGCATTGTTCGCTTTTTCGGTCGGCAGGGTCGGCGTTTTTTTAGAACAGCCGCGGGCTCGAGCAATAACCTGTGGAATGCCTTGGTCAGAGGATCGAGTTGAGTGAAGAATAATATCGAGCCGACACCAGCCAATTTGCCGTCAAAAAGCAAAGGCGGTCCATCTGGTGTTTCTATTGAAACGTTTGCTTTTTAACGTATTTGACTGGCTCACCTATATTCAGCCTTGTTGCCATCTTCCAAATTGGGTGGTGATATTTCGCCCTTGGCAGGTTTCTTGATTTCACCGGGTCCCCTGTTGCATCCGGTAAACCTTACGACGACTAAACCTAAACAACGCAACGTCGGCAATCGATGGGAAGTTTCATTCTGTTTCCCGCATTTTGAAACAGTTCAATGTAACAAGGGCGCTTATGAAATGGTTGCTGTTTGTTTCGCAACCTTTCGGTTCGGGGCTCACTTGAATTGGATCGTACAACCATCCGGTCAAGCCCGTTGATTGCGCTGGGCGGCCCTCTCAAGAATGTTTCGAGCCAGAAGAGAAATTTGTCCATTAAAATGTTAAGTCGCTCAACACAACTCACAATCAAGCGGGTGTTGGGGTAGCATGATGGGATGAATTTTTGGCCAGACGTTTCCTTTAGGAAGACATTAACGAAGATGAAAATTTTCACTGTTTCGACTGCCGTCATTGGATTACTGTGTGGCGCGTGGACGTCTCTCAACTTGTCCGAATCGAATGTCCCAGGACCTGGCCTTCAGCAGGCGGACGAATCGGGTCCTTCATTGTTTGAAGGAATGGGGGGTCACAAACGCACCATCACGACCTCTGCCGAGGAAACCCAACAATTTTTCGATCAAGGTTTGACCTGGGCCTACGGGTTTAATCACGATGAGGCGATTCGGTTTTTTTTGGCGGCTGCCCGGAAGGATCCCGATTGCCCGATGGTTTGGTGGGGGATCGCCTATTGTGAAGGTCCCAATTACAACTCGCCCATCACGCCTGAGCGGTCCAAGGCAGCCTGGTATGCGATGCAAAATGCGTTGGCCCGTATCGACAAGGCCTCGGATCGGGAACGCGCCTTGATCGAGGCACTTGCGACACGCTACGCCATGCCTGCTCCCCAGGACCGTAGCGATCTGGACCGCGCCTATGCCGAGGCGATGGAACGAGTTTGGAACCGCTACCCCGCCGACACCGATATCGGTACGTGGTACGCGGAATCCTTGATGATGTTGCGGCCCTGGAAACTGTACACCACCGAGGGAGTGCCGGAACCCGATACGGAAAAAATCGTCGAGACGCTCGAGGCAGTATTGAAGCTTCAGCCTGACCATCCTGGCGCCAACCATCTGTACGTGCACGCGATGGAACCCAGCAACACACCGCAACGGGCCATTCCGGCCGCCAATGCACTGGACGATCTGGTTCCAGCCAGCGGACACCTGCTCCATATGCCTTCCCATATTTACGTTCGTACGGGACATTGGGACAAGGCGGTCGAGCAGAACCAAAAGGCGATCGCGGCAGACAATGATTACCTTAAAAAATCGCCGCAACAAGGCATGCAAATCGTCTACATGATTCATAATTCCCACATGATGGCGTACGCTGCCATGATGTGTGGTCGCGAACAAGTTGCCATGCAAGCCGCGCGCAGAATGTGGACCCAAACACCTGACGAAATTCTCAACCAATTTGGACCGTTCCTGGACCGCTGGATGTGTTCGGTTTACGACGTGCAGAAACGGTTTGGACGATGGGATGCAATTCTGGCCGAGCCGCCACCACCCGAATCGTTGCCATTAACCCAGGCCATTTGGCGGGCGCACCGGGCAATCGCCTATGCTGCAAAAAAGGATTTCCCAAATGCGGAAAAGGAGTACACTTCCTTTCGGCAGGCCAGGGAAGCCATTCCCGCCGAGCTGTTGGAGGCGATGGAAATGGACGAACGGTTCCTGCAGGTCAGTGACTTGTTCATTCGGGGTGAAATCGCTCTACAGCAGAAACAATGGAACAAGGCGATTGAATTTCTGAACCAGGCGGCCGAAATTGAATCGACCCTGTCCTATGGGGAACCTCCCCAATGGTTACAGCCGATCCGACATACGTTGGGCGCCGTATATATCGCTACCGGCAACTTCGTTGAAGCTGAAAAGTGTTATCGGGAGGATCTGGAGAAATGGCCCGATAACGGTTGGTCACTGTTCGGTTTAAGACAGGCTTTGCAGGGTCAAGGGAAAACGGAACAGGCTGAAGTGGTTCAACAGCGTTTCAAAAAAGTATGGTCCAAGGCGGAAGAACCGATCGATACCAGCTGTAAATGCCTGTCGAAATAATCAAGCCGATGTTTTGGAAGGCCAACCAACGGCTGGCGAGAACCAGAACCTCCGGCAATTTCGCTTCCACTACCCTGCTCTTTCCACCGTTGTTGATGGAACGTTGTGAAGCCGCCGGATCAGACAAATTCCGATCGGGCAAGACGACGATCGAAATGGGCCAGCGGCGGGAAACGACGTTTACTTTTTGTTGTGGTTTTTGAATGTATTGATCACCAAATAGATGGCGATCGCGAATCCGGCCAGGACTCCGACGGCAACCAAACCAAAAACCAACCAAATCAACAAAAAATTCAACCGTCCACTCCCAGCCAGAGGAATCACCGCAAACCGTGTTATTCCTGCCAACTCACAGGGATATGCAGCAACTATAGCGAGTCGAATTGAACGGGACCAGCGGCAGTTTCGGGTCCACCCAAAACGGCCTGCGATGTGCGAGACCCGTTTTCCACTGTTCCAAATTACCCCGCTATTTTTGTCGGTGGACTGTTCCTAGAATGGGCGTTTACAAAGATATTTATGCTCGAACCGGGAGTCCATCGATGGCAGCAGATGATCCAAAAGAAACGCAAGACGATAATCAAAACGAAACATTGAACAACAAATGGATCAACACCGCGCTCATCGCGGCAGTGGTCATCATTGGTATTGCCGTGGTCTTGTACATGGTGACTGTCTGGTAAAGAGTTACTTTTCCATTCATAAGTTACCCGCTTTAGGGAAGTGGCGATCGATGGCTTATAGAATTCATATTGCCGGCGCCTTCGGTGCCAATCAAAAGAATCTGCAGGACGCAATGTCCAGCCTGCCATTCGACGAGTCCCCCATCGATTTTCAACAGGATGACCAATGGCTGTGGAGTTCCTTCAGTGTCTGGCATGTCAATACGAGCCAGATTGCCGATTGCTTGCAAACCTTGGACAAGCCGAGCGTATTGCTGACATCCGAGGATGGCATGCGCTGGTATTTAAGTATTTTCCAGGGAGGTAAGCAACACGTTCGTCTGTGTCATCAATTCGGATTACTGGGGACGTCCGACGACGAATGGGAGGAAGAGACCGACGAAGAGGAACAATGCGCTGCCGGCATCTGCCAGTTCGACGATGACTTTGAGCAACTCGCCTTTTTGTGGGACGAAGACGAAGCGGCTCGGGTCGCCGCCGAGGAGCAAGCCGAAATGGATCGGTTTGTCGCAGGAAAGGAGATCGTGTCTGAGCAGGAGGAATTCGGTTGCACCTTGCCAAGCGGTTTGTCTCAGCAACTGGCTAACGAAACCGACGGGGAACGGGCTTGCCAGGTTTTCCTGGCATGGCAGCACCAAACGATCCACGATGCACTGACGGAATTAAGTGTGACGTTCGATCGGGAGGCTTTGGCCGGATGTTTCGACCCCCAGCTTTTTACAGAGCTGGAGGCCGATTCGGATTTGGGCAATATGCCGCGCCTGGTTCGCGCGTTGGGCATGAGTAGCGCCTTTTCAAATGACTCGGAAGCGTCGTCTCAGGCCGATCCGGATCAGGTAGATGAATCAGATACCGACCTGTCAGATGGAGAAGATTGGGACGAGGATGAGCTGGGCGAATCATCAGAGTCTGATGCCGCCCTGATGGAACAGATAAATGATGCGGCCCAGGCGATGATTGATAGCTTGGGCGGAATCAGTTCCAACCCATTGGCCAGCAGTGATTGTGTTCAGGGTGAGCTACTCGCCTCAGCGGGAAACTTTGAGGCATATGCCACCGATTCCAAGCAACTAGTCGAAGCTCATGGCGAGTCTAATAAAATTAAGCAAGCGGCTGCCGAACTCGAAGCGAGTGGGTTTCATCACGTGGGTGATTTGATTTGCCCCTCGGTGGGCGGAATGGTTTGTATGTGTTTTGCCGGGCCGAGCGAAATGCATGCACACATTCTGGTCGAGATGTATTGCTGTCGTGAATTTTGGACGCAATTCGAAAATGGCCACGTTTTGACGACCAACAACGAAGAAAACATGGGTGAAAGCGAACCCGAGCTAGGTCATTATTTCCTGAGTTACGACGAACTGTCGATGCCAAACCTGTTAAAAAAACACAGGGCGGGCATTGATAAATTCAGGCTTCATAAACAGACGGAACCGATCGTTCACGAAACTACGATGAACTGTTTCGGCCAACATTTTACCAATTTTTTGGCGCGATCCGTTTGCTAACCATATTCGTCGCTCGATGTTGCGGGTTAACGAACGTCACGGGTTATGATTTCCCGGAGGGGAAATCCGCCTGGTGCGGGTCCAGGTAGATACGGCCCTCGCGGACCGAAATCCATGATTTGCCTTGCGTTACCCAATCCCGGATTTCAGGTTCGGCTACCTTGGCGCCAAGAGAGTCCAGGTAAACCTCGACTTCGTGATACGATTCAAACTCCATCCAATGTTCGTTTTGCGTTTTGTCCAACCGGGAAACCTGGTTTTCCAGGCTGTGCAGCGCAGCGTCCTTCCACTCGGCAGCCTGTGGACCATACTTGTCGACCAACTTATCGTAAAGTTCCTGCCACGAATCGATCTGATTGGTTTTAAAATCGTCTACGGTTTTCGACAGATGTCCTTCAATCTGGTCGTTGGCCTGGCGCAAAATGTCTCCACCCAATTGGAACATTTTGTTTAACTCTTGTTTGATGCCAGGTTCAATCTTCTCTTCCGTTTCATTTTCGTCGTTCATCTGTTTCTCCAACATCTATCCGGACGTGTTCGAATTT
>JABACA010000225.1 GCA_014237975.1 Mariniblastus sp.
AAACTTAAATGTTTCATTACTTGCGTAATGATTTCTGCGATTTCGGTGACCGCCTTCGGGCATGGGTCAACGGTTTCGCCCAAAAGTCGGGTCTACCGGGTGTTTCAAAGTAATCCCGAGAACCCAAATTTTGAACTCGCCCGCAACGCAATCGAGATCGATTCAAAACAGGCTTACTACACTTGGAATCAGGTTTCCCAGAACATACCGGAAGCGGTCAATGCAGGGTTGCCGGCCGGTTTTGATTATTCGCCGTGGGTCCCCGATGGGCGGATTGCCAGTGGCGGCAGGTACGACTCGGCCGAGTACGGTATTTATACTTATGGGGGACTCGATCAGGTGAGTAATCAGTGGCCAACCACTTCGTTGACCGCTGGTGAAACGATTACTCTCGATTTTTTGGCGACTGCGCCCCACGAGCCGAGTGTCTGGGATGTCTGGATGACGACGCCCGATTGGGATGCGAATACGGCATTGAATTGGAACCAGATGGAATTCCTCGGTCGTCCTTCACCCGTGTTACAGGGCAACCACTTTACCTGGGATTTCACAGTGCCGACGGATCGTTCCGGTCACCAAGTCCTGTGGATCGCCTGGCAACGCGACGATCCAGTGGGCGAGGTCTTTTTCTCGACTTCGGACCTCATGATTACGGCCGTGCCGGAACCGTCAACCGGGATGTTTGCCGGAATTGTAACGTTGTTGTGCCTGTTTCGCAGGAAACGGGCCCCGGCAAGAATTTGCGTTTAGCGCGTCCAAAACAAGATTGGATTGGAGCCGCGGCGGAGAACGAATTTCGGACGAACTGGTGAACTCTCCAGGTTGCAACCAAACGGATCAGGCCCCAGGTTTACCCGGGGCCTTTTTTTTTGAACGAACCCTGCGTTGCGGCCGGGCGGACAATCGACGTTAACTGTTGGCTGAGGTTTCCACTGAATCGGCGTCACTTGATGGGGGCAGCTCGAGGGGTGGCTTGCCGGCTTTGCCACGGATGCGATTAATCGAATGATTGATCTTGCGTTGACTGATCAACCGGTGGATGAGTGAGCGTTTTCCTGGGAAATCGAGAAAAACCAAACCGAGAAAGATGAATAACAAACCCTGGCCGGGCGTAACCAACATGACCAGCCCGCTGAAAAACAACAGCAATCCAATGACATTCCGCACGATGAACCAGCCGGCCCGAAACAAAAAATGTTTTCGTGTTTCCGTTGTGGCGAGGGAATCACGGATCAAAAAATCGGCTGGCATCCTGATGATCAAGAACCAGGCTATCAGTATGCTGCCGGCAAACATCAAAAATGAGATTGCCGCCCCGTACATCAGATAGGTTGACCAGTTTTCCATGCCTGAATTATTCAGCTATTTTAGCCGTGGATAACCCCGGTTGGGTCGTTTTGGAGGAATTTTGGTCCAGCCACCCGCTCGACGAGGAGTGGTTAGTGGTTTGTGGGAACCGATTTCAATGTTACGATCGGGTTTAGGGAGGTGCGTCGAGCGGCTCACCCGTCGGTCTTTTGGGGACCGACCCGAAACCGACAAAAACCGAACGAACATCATGAAACTTGAAACATTGCCTAATTTGGTGCGGGACAGCAAACGTTTCCACAAAATTGTATCGACCTTGATCCGTTACGGATTGGCGCCTTGGTTAAGCCACACCAAGGCTAGCTGGGTGCGGAAATATTTTCAGGCGGCTGACGGGCAGCAGATCAGTGACTTGACCAAGGGTCAGCGGTTGCGGCTGGCGATGACCGAGCTGGGACCGACCTTTATCAAACTGGGGCAGATTCTTAGCACGCGACCCGATCTGGTCGGACCGGAGATTACGACGGAGTTGTCAAAATTACAGTCCAATACACCCGCCGACTCGCCCGACGATGTTCGCCACCTGATCGAAATGGAACTGGGCGCGTCTCCCGATGAACTGTTCCTGGAATTTGATGATGTGGCCGCGGCTTCGGCCTCGATCGGGCAGGTTCATTTTGCCAAGTTGAAGGACGGCACCCCGGTGGTCGTCAAAGTCCAGCATCCAGGCATCTCCGGAAAAATTCGGAGTGATTTGGAAATCATGACAGGCCTGGCCGAGCTGGCTGCCCACTACTCCGAAAACGCGAGGCAGTTTCGCCCGGTCGACACGATGGAAGAATTTTCCCGCACGCTGTTGGCCGAACTCGACTTCAACCTGGAAAAGAAAAACCTGGAGCGATTCTCCCAGAATTTCAGCCATGAACCCGATGTGTGTATCCCCAAGCCTTATGAGGAATTATGCTCGGCCCGTGTCCTGACGATGGACCGGCTGTACGGCATCAGTTTGGAAAAACCGGAGGAATTACAGGCCAAGGGTTACGACCTGGAAAAACTCGCCTTGCGTGGCGCGAACATTTTTCTGGAAATGATCTTCCGCGATGGTTTTTACCATGCCGACCCGCACCCGGGTAACATTTTTGCAATGCCGGATTCTGGCATCGGCCTGTTGGACTGTGGGATGGTCGGTCGAATTGACGAACTGTTGCAGGAACAATTCGAAAATATGTTGCTGGCAGCGGTCGAGCAGGATCCGGTCAACCTCTGCGATGCGATCTGCGACCTGGGACAGGTTCCCCGCGAAATGAATATGGGTTCCTTGCGTTCCGAACTGACCGAGTTCCTGGCGGAGTATGGCGCCCAGGATCTTAAGGATTTTGACCTGGGTGGGGCGCTCAACCGGATGATGGAGATCATCAGGAAATTCAAAATCATTTTACCGTCACGGGTTTCATTGTTGATCAAGGTGCTGGTCATGCTGGAGGGAACGGCTAGCGCATTAAGTCCTTCTTTTAGCCTGGCGGAAATCCTCAAACCGTTCCAGTCCAGGGTGCTACGGCGCCGCATGTCCCCCAAACGGATTTTGAAGAAGGTCTACCACAGCCTGGGCGATTGGAATCGTCTGTTGGCCATGGCACCGCGGGAAATGTCAGAAATTTTGACGCAAATCAAGCGGGGCAAGTTCGACGTCAACCTGGAACATCGCAAGCTCGATCCGGTGGTCAATCGGATGGTGATTGGGATGCTCTGTTCGGCATTGTTTCTAGGTTCCAGTTACCTGGTGGGAAACCGCGTGAAACCAATGATCGGTGACTTTTCAGTTTTTGGGTTGTTGGGCCTTTTCTTGGCCTTGTATATGGGCGTTCGGCTGGTGCGCGTGATTCACAAATCAGGCAACGTCAAATCTTTTTGACGGGCCATGCCAATTGCTGGTGGTTGGGATCAGATTTTGCCATCACGTTCCAGTTCCGCTTTTAATTCGTCCTGGTACGTTTGCCAGGCATCCGTGTCTTCGGCGGCGCGATCGTCGTAATAGATGAAACCGAGAGCCCGGCGGGTTCGGCTGGAACTGGAATTTCCGTCTGCCCGATGAATGGTCATGGCGTCGTGCGCCAACAGGGCGCCCGCCTGGGCAGGGCAGGGTACCACGTGGGCAAGATCGGACGCTTGGGGAAAATCGAGGATGCCTTGGCTGAATCCGAGGGTCCCCGTCTTGGCATGGGGTCGCATGCCTCCACGATGGGAACCGGAAACGTAACGGACACAGCCGTTTTCTTCGTCCACCGCTTCCAGCGCGAGCCAGACGGTGATCGCCCGACAAGGCGCCAGTTTGAAATAGAAACCATCCTGGTGAGCGGGCGTCGGTAACCCGCTGTTGGGCGGTTTGTTGAAATACTGCAAGTTGCGGGGTGTGACTGAATGGCCTAGCAGCGCTTCGGCCAATTGGCGAACGGGTCCCTGGTTGAGCAAATCCGAAAAATAGGGGTCGTGTTCGTTTAATCGTTGCAGTTGTTTGAGGCTGGTTTGGCTCGTCTTGTCTTCGTAGAAAACATGTTCCGCCGGCATCTGCGGGACCACATCCCGGATCACACGTTCCAGCTCGGAAATCACCCCCTGCACCTGGTCCATGCAAAGAAACGACGGGTAGCAAACGAACCCTTGTTCGCAAAATTGCTGATTCCATTGCGATCGGGTCATTGGGCCGCCTGGGATCGGTTGATTCGCTCGGTTTAAGTGGTGCAGTTTCGTTAGAGGCGTAAATCTTCAGGAACGGTTCCATCCCCGGTTGGGTCACCTGCCAGTAACCAGGCCAGGTTGAAGCGTGCGATTTGGGACCCTCCTTTAGGTCCACCTTCGAAATGCAGGTAGATCCAACCCTCGCTCGGTGTACCGGCTCGCCCCACGTTCATCGACGAGTAGGCGCTCGGTCCGTCGTACACCAGCCGCTTGATCGGCCACGTCTGCCCGCCATCGAAGCTGGCCCAGACGGTGGCCCGTTCACGTTTCGGATTGTCCGTATCAATATTGCTGAAAATCAGGATGTCGCGATTGTCGATCGGCAAACGGGTCAAGCCACCCATGCAACCGTAGGAGCGATGCTGGTGGCCGTCCGGCAGTACGTCGACGACCCGCCAGTCCTGCCACGTTTCACCCCCATCCTGGCTGTAGGCGGCGCGGCGGCGGGTGTTCTTCGGTCGTTCCTGCCAGTGGACCCGCGAGTTGTAATAGACGCGTCCATCCTTCAGTTCCACCAGGGTGGCCTCGCCCGTCCCGTTTTCGGGGAACGGGTCACTCGTCTGCCAGGTCTTGCCATGATCGTCGCTGTAGATCGCATTGGTGTAATGCTCGGGCCATTTCGAACGGTCGTTTTTGCCGGCGTAGTTGCGGGTCGGACGGAGCAATCGTCCCTTGTGGATGCCACGCTTCAGCGTCACCCCATGTTCGTTCATATGCATCGAAGGCAGCGCCCCGTTGGAGTCCGGCTCGAGGTTCATCGGTTCGGATTGCCACGTCTGGCCGTCATCCCGGCTGCGGTAGAGCGTGATCGGGGCCGGTGGATGTCGTTCTTCCACAAAGGCCAGGATATCGCCCGTCGTTTCATCGACCGTGGTTCCGCCTCCTTGGAAGCCCGGCTTGGCGATCACGATCGGCTCGCCCCAGCTGGCCCCACCATCCTCGCTCCGCAGCGCCAAGA
>JABACA010000226.1 GCA_014237975.1 Mariniblastus sp.
CGACCACATGCTCGATGAAACGGTCGCTTTCGTTGCCGAACTTATCCGTCGCAATGCCAGCATCACCAACCTGGTGGATTCCGATTTCGCCATGCTCAATCAACCCCTGGCGGCCCACTATGGCGTCGGGGGAGTCGAGGGGCAACGCATCCGACCGGTCCCGATCAAACCGGAGCATCACCTGGGCGGTCTGCTGACCCACGGTTCGGTTCTGATTGGAAATGGCACCGGTTCAGCTCCGCACCCGATCTACCGCGCGGTCTGGCTCCGCGAGGCGATCCTCGGCGATGAAGTCAAAGCACCTCCCGCCGAGGTGCCCGCCCTGTCGGATTCGGCAGGTGATTCGGCTGACCAGGCGCTCAACATCAAGGACCTGCTGGCCCTGCATCGCAGCGCAGAAAGTTGCAACGATTGCCACGTCCGCCTCGACCCCTGGGGCATCCCCTTTGAGCGTTATAACGCAATCGGAAAATATCAACCGCTCGTTCCGAAAGAGGGAATTCGCATCCGCGGATTTGATCGGAAAAAAGACAACGATCTGGCTGGCTACGCCGAGTACCTCGAGAGTGTCAACACGCAGGAAGTGCAAGCCGAATCCCGGGTGCCGCACGGACCCCAAATCGAAGA
This sequence comes from Mariniblastus sp., assembly GCA_014237975.1. Classification (GTDB taxonomy): domain Bacteria; phylum Planctomycetota; class Planctomycetia; order Pirellulales; family Pirellulaceae; genus Mariniblastus. The sequence continues at coordinate 628 of JABACA010000226.1, forward strand.
CATGGCTCAACTCAAAGCTCATCTGCTGATGGCACGCAAACACGACATCGCCGAGAACGTCGTCCGCCGCCTGCTCACCTACGGAATCGGCCGCCAACTTAATTACCGTGACCGCTATGATGTGGAAGACATTTTGGCCCAATCTAGTGGCCAAGGTTTTCTATTCCAGGATATAATTGTACTCATCTGCCAAAGCGATACTTTCCGAGGTGCAACCAACAACAAAGCGAAGCGCAACCAGAAATGAAACACAAATCCTGGCACCTCGACCGACGCGAACTCCTCAAAGGGGGTGGCATCGCCATCGCGCTCCCGCTGCTTAACGGCATGGGCAAAACGATGGGCCACATCTCCAGCGCTCCGGGTCAAACCGGGATGCCCAAGCGCATGCTGGTAAGCTATTTTGCCTACGGTGCGTACATGCCAGATGGCCCGTCGGGTATCCCCAACTCGAATAACGGCGATCTGAATAAAGAACACCACCCGTGGAGCTGGTGGCCGTGCCAGGAGGCGGGCCCCTTGAGCTTTAATGAATCTTCCGCACCCTTCGCCCCGCTGAAGGACGATGTTTCGTATCTGCGCGGTCTGGACCACGCCGGCGGCTGGAAACTTGGCGGCCATAGTTCTGGCGACGTCTTTGCCACCGGCGCCGACATGATGGGAGCGGAAAAGACCAACAACATCTCCATCGATCAAGTCGCGGCCCAACTGCACGGCGACAAAACCCGTTACTCATCACTCGTGCTGGGCACAGAGGGTGGCACCGGCTCGTACGGCTCCTGCAAAACTCTTTCCCACCGAGGCCCGGGACGCCCCATTCCATCGCTGCACAAACCCCAGGAAATCTTCAATCGACTTTTCAACCCGTACACGGGTAAAGGGGTTGAGCAAGTCCGGGCCGAATTGAAACGGGACGCCAGTATCCTCGACCTTGTGCTCGAACACAGTCGCAGCTTCAAAAACCGCCTGGGCAGAGAAGACCAGGGGAAGGTGGATGAATACCTCGACTCGATCCGCGCCCTGGAGCAACGAGTAGAACGTACCAGCAAGTGGACCCACCAACCACTTCCCGAGATCGATACGAAGGGACTGAACCTCGAAGTCTCCCACCAGGACCCGGAGGAATACATCCGCTGCATGTATGACCTGATCTATCTCGCTTTCCGGACCGACTCGACCCGTTTCGCCACGCTGATGCTCGAAAGTGAACAATCATCTAACAGCGAAATGTGGAACTACGCCACCTACGTACTCGGCTACAAGGGTGCCACCCACGACATCGCACACAAACGCCCGGCTGATTACTCGGGGCAGTGGGACCAATGGCGCGCCCAACAACACGCCTATTTTCTCCAACGGCTGCGCGACACGCCGGAAGGGGACGGCAACATGCTCGATCGGACCCTTGTCCTCTGGGGTTCCGCCCACCCCCACGCGTCCCACAGCACCAAGAATTACCCGATCCAACTCGCCGGCGGCCGGCACCTCGGACTCAAGCACGGTTACCTGCACGAGTTTGTCGGCACCAAAAAGGTTCCCCTGACCAACCTGTTTGTTTCGATGCTCAATGCGGTCGATGTTCCCTTTAAAAACTTTGCCGATAGCACAGGGCCCATGACTGAGGTGTTAGGGTGAAGAACCTACCAGCTACCAGCAACTTAATTCATTGGATTAAGCCATAGCTCATCTGCCTACTTGCCTTCAACGTGAACACCGGCGGTATCGGTGAACGCAGGAAGCTTGAACCGTTTGCCGATGTTTTGCGCGTTTATCGCAAACGTCACCTTGAAGTCTTTGTACGCCCCCTGACGCGGACCGGGATTCATACTTGTACCAGTTTGTTTGGAGGCAGTGACTTTGCAAAATCCTTCCGGAAGGTTCTCTGTGCCGATGGGCCTCGGGACGTCAGGTAATAGTCCGTCAGAGTGTTGATTGTTGATCCACTTCTTTAAACCTTCCTCGGTGGTCGTCTTGTCGAACAGGTGAACCTTGCCTGTAACGGGAAAGGTCTCATCTTTGTTGTTAATCGACATTGCCAGGACCGCTCGTTGCTTCTTGAACAGATAGAAAACCAACGTATCCCGGTACCCAAGCATGGAGTTGCGAATTTCGATTTTCTTTGGCTTCTTCATATCATTGTTCTGCTGGGCGGATCGGTCGACCAGCCAGATGTTGCGGAAACGCACATCCTGACCGTGCTCCTGAAGCTTGAGGCCTTCAGGACTGGGGCCTACAGCGACCCCACCGTTGGCGTGCTTGATCGGTACATTGTCATGTATCTTCACTCCGTTCCACCATACCGTTGCCCGCGCTGGCTCAATAGCCTTTTCGCCTTCCCATCGCGCCGCGGTAAACAAGAAGTGAAAGGATTGCCATTGGCCGTTGGGGCGCCAAGCGTTCACGTCCGGAACGTGCTCCATGCAGAACGCCCCGATGCCATGTGGGCCAATCTTCCAGTTGTATGGATCCTTGGCATCTTTGCCTTTGGGGGACTCAATCTGGAGTTCATACCGATTCTGCAAATACACGCCGCTATTGGCATACCCCTCGGCCTTTTCGTCGCCTCGTCCGCCCATCATCACGAAATCAACGTGACCTTCAAAGTCCGTGTATTTTTTCTTGGTGACCAGATCGTGCGTGCCCCAACGTTTTCCGCCATTGGTCATCAGGACCTTGCCTTGGCCATTCAGGTTGTCGACCAGGGACCATGTGATCGGCATCTTAGACTCGGGCCACATTTCCCAGTTAGCATTGATTGATTCCTGGGATCCGTCAAATGGCACATCGGCACCTTTGGGTGCTTTGGCTCCCGTGTCTTTCGACTTGTCATAACCAGGTTTCTGTTCCGGTGACTTTTGTTGGGCCAAAGCGACGTTTGAGCCTGCAAGCGAGAGCAGGGCCAATAAGGTTCCGCTTGTTATGATCCATTGCAACTTCATCGTGTGATCCCTTTTGAAATCAACTTCGGTTTTAGAAGACAGATTTTCGCTCGATTTAAGTTAAAACAGCAGACAGTGTCAATGCTTGAAACCTAGCCGGTTCCTATCATATAGGATATAGGATTTTGAATAAATAATCGGACCGGGGTGCAATCCGAGATAAATCCAACACCGGAGGGGGCTGCGAACGGCCAAGGGGATGACTGGGTGGCCCAAGGGCGGTTGCCCGCCCCAAGCTCCCACAGACCCGTACGGGCACGCATTAGTGCCTACGGTTCCTCGGAACATCGATTCGCTGTTCATTGGCTGAACACCCTTGAGTTGCTATCCGTTTCCGTTTCGTGGAAACCATAATCGAATTTCGATGAATTCGTAGTGTGCCTCGCCGACCGTGGGCCTTTCGTCAAGACATGAGTCGAAATGGCACCTGTTGGCGGGCTGGAAAATGCCACGTTGAATGCCCGTATTCGACAAACCTGGATTTAGCGGTTGAATCGATGAGCGACCTCCAATTACAATCGAGGGAACCTCAGGAGATAACGATGAAAAAACAACTTACGACTTTAACGGCATTGGTCTTCGGCGCCAGCTTGGCGATCGGCTGCTCCAATGAACTGTTCCAAGACGCCAACACCGGATCTTCGGTCAACCCGACCAGCAATACGGCCGGGGGTGGGGGCGGCTGATGACGCTCCAAAAAAGCCGACAGTTCGTCGGACGAGTGTGAAGAGCCTTGTGACAAGTGCAAGGCGGGCGAGGCGTGCGAAGGTTGCGAAAACTGCAAATCCAAAGCAGTAGCAGCCGATGCGGCCAAAGACGTTGATGCAGCCGATGCGGCCAAAGAGACTGATACGGCCAAGCAGACGGAAGCTGCCAAGGAGACTGAAGCTGCCAAGGAAGTAGACACCGATGCGGCCAAGGGTGCCGATACGACGGCAGACACCGGTAAATAGGCCGACGGGCGCTTGCTGACCGAATCGACCGATGCTATCCACATAAATTGTGGCGGGGCAGGCAAATTTATCCGCCGATGCCAGCCGTTATGACACCGGTAAGGCCAGGACGATCGGGCCGCGGTTGACCCAGGGTGACGGAACCGTCTTCGACGTCCGTACGTTTGACCGGATCCTGGCCCGCAGCGTCAACGGCGGCGAGGACATCGCCGAGCTGCTCGACGTCGATTACGAGTTTGAACTCGAGGGTGACTGGAACAGCTAACGACCTCCGTGGTTCGCAAGCCCCTACGCCGCCGGTTTGCGGCAAGTCAGTTCAATTGGTTTTAGAAACT
>JABACA010000227.1 GCA_014237975.1 Mariniblastus sp.
AATTAAGATAGCTCATCTCCTCCGTACGAGAGACCATCGGTATCGATCCGTATTGCTCGACCAACGGCTTAACCAACGGATCAATCGCCCATTGATCGTCTGCATATTGCTCCGCCTCAAGCTGGGCCCAGCGGTTCAGATTGGATGACACCTTTTGTTGAAACTGCCCCTGGTCAAACCGCTCTTCACTGTAAACCAACTCCATCGTGCGCGACAAATCATCTGTCTTGTATGACGACATTTGCGAGTCAAGCATGTCAAGCATCGGATCCGGGGCAGGCCGGCAACCTGCCATCAAAGTCAGTCCAATCAAAAAAAACGAGACGCAAATTAGTAGTTGTTTCATTTCAGTCCAAGATCTATTTGATGATTAAATGCATTCAAACCTGAGTCAACGCATTTCGAATTTTCAAAAGTTGTTCCAATAATGAGTGAACCTGATCCAGCGGCACCATGTTGGGGCCGTCACTGGGAGATGTTTCCGGTTCGGGGTGGGTCTCCAAAAATACTGCGTCGCAGCCAACCGCGACCGCGGCCCGTGCCAACGGAGCAACCATTTCACGATTACCACCCGTCTTGCCACCAGCCACACTCGGTTGTTGTACTGAATGTGTTGCATCAAAAACAACCGGGACACCCAATTGTTGCATCTCGGGTAACGCCCGCATATCGTTGATCAAGTTACCATAACCAAAAAATGTACCTCGCTCGGTCAGCATAATTTGGTCACAACCTGCGCCTACCAGTTTATTGATCACGTGCTTCATGTCAGAAGGAGCCATGAACTGGCCCTTTTTGACATTCACGGGTCGCCCCGTCGCCGCAGCCGCTACCAGCAGGTCGGTTTGCCTCGCCAGAAATGCTGGGATTTGAAGCAAATCACAAACTTCACCGACCGGTTCTGCCTGGTCTGGCAAGTGGATATCTGTGGTAACCGCAATGCCCAAATTCTGTTTAATGGACGCCAAAACCGACAATCCGGAATCGAGACCTATACCTCGATACGAATCCAAGCTCGTTCGGTTCGCTTTGTCAAAGGACGCCTTGAAAATAAATGGTAAATTCAGGGATTCACAGGTGGTTTTCAGGTGTTTTGCGATCTGCTCGGCCAGCTCTTGGTTTTCAAGCACGCAAGGCCCGGCAATGACCATTAACGGCTGGTCACGACCGCATCGCAATCCACCCATTTGTATTGGATTTTCAACCACGTTATCACCATTCATGGACACATCTGCCAAGCACCTTTATTATCCTGTTTGAGCCGGTTTCTGCGAGTGGGGTCGGGAGGCGGGACAGGCTGCTGCCGGTTAACAAATTTTACTCGGGGGATTCGCGAAATTCCCCTTTTTCATCGACCTTCAGGTTCATTTTCTCCATTTGCGACTGAACCCATTCCTGGGGCACCATCACTCTAAATCGCTCGGGAACGACCTCAATTGTAAGTGGTAACCGGCCTCCAGGATCTCCGTCAATCTGGTAGTGACCCGCACCCTCAGTCGTAATGGTCATCGACTTGAATTGTACAAATCGGGCGGTCTTTATACGGCTTTGACGCCGAAACAAACAACATAAAAAATAATAAAAACTAGCCAGAATCCCACCCGACCGAAATGTACAACAGTCAAGCTTCCCATCAAACGGGTTGGCCCCGTCGACAATCGACAGGTTCATTGCATAACGGGGAATATTCTGTATGAAGGCCCATCGAACCGCACCCATTCGTTGACCATTATCAAACGTGATTTCCAAAGTTGGGTAGTTGTATTTCCAGAAAGCTCGCAAAATGGGAGTAATGTAGGATAGATAGCTGATATGGCCTTTTCGCGATTTATGTAATTTCCTGACCACCTCGGCGTCAAATCCACAACTCGTCACGACCAGAAAAAACTGACCGTTGGCCATGCCTGCATCCAGGCGAACCGTTTGACCGTCCTCGATGATGTCAGTAATTTGATTGATGTTACGACGAATGGTCAGGTACTTGGCCAACAAGTTGGCAGTGCCTAGCGGGAAAACCACCAACGGTACCGCCGAGGGTAAGCGGTTTGCCAACAACGCCGCCGTCCCATCACCGCCTGCCGCCACAACGGCCCGGAGCGTACCGTTGGCCAACGATTGGCTAGCAGTTTGGCAGATCCGATCGATTTCACCCAGTATCTCGACGTCGAAGTTTTTTGATTCCAATTGTTCAACCAATTGTTCAATCAATGACCGACGATCAAACGCTCCAGAATGGGGATTTGCCGCAATGATCACTCGACGAGCGCTTGGATCGGCGATTTCAACTTGGAATTTGTCAGGCAATGTTCAAATCTGCCAAGGGATCAGGGGCCATGTTGCGAATCGATACAGTCCGTCAATCGAGCGCACTCGCCCGACGCTGTAAAAACCAAAACAAAAAGTTTTACGTTTATTGGCACGAACATTGCCTTAGTGTACACGCGTTACTTACCGTTGAGCAGCCCTCAACGGCAGGTAACACAGGTCCGTCATGCTGGTTTTTTGCAACGTGGTTGCCTTGCCCCTGATCACATTGCCGCCAACAAGTGTTTGGCTCCAGTCGCTGTCGGACCATTTCATCATTTTTACGATTGATGGCAGGTTTGTCGGACCATTTGTTCGGCAACTGATTTTGGCCGTTCTTTGAATGAAGGGGATCTGATGAACGTGGGAAAACCGTTACGCAGCATGGTCGTTTGGGCTGGCTTAATTATCTTGTTGTCTGCAACCAGCCAGGCACAAATAATCTATTCGGAAGGAGGAGGAGGAGGTCTGGGCGGCAGTAGTGAAATGACTTCCACCACGCCAACCATTCCTTACCCGGGCACTGAACACAGGGACTGGGATTTCAGCACCATTCTTACTGATTACGATTACCAAGGTACTCCCGTATTCGATTGCGACGTGGGGCTTTCCGATCACCATGACAAACCGGAATTTCACCAAAAAGAAAGGGAAGCTGGTGATGTCGATGACCAAATCCGACAACTCAAGCAGATATTGCGAAAAAACCGGCAGCAAATCGCCAAGCTTAACGCCAATCGAAACGCGCATATTGAAAAAGTTCTTCACCCAAAACAGCTGACGCGTGTCAACGAAAAACGGCTTGCTGCGACGCGACAGGCAGCCCAGACCAACCTGGAGTTCCTCTCCCAGTATGCCAATTTCCTGCGACATTTTTCAGCCGCCGATGAACTCACCTTCTATCAAGGCCTTCCTCGTCAAGACTACCCACCCAATCCTTTTCCAAAGAACGCCGAGGAGAAAAAAAGGATCAATCAGACAAACGCGGGACCTCCGGGGGATTGGTGCGACTGCACCTCGCTCACAGATTGGATCGAAGAAAAAAACACGTTCTCACTCAACCACCCCAATGATTATTGGTTTTACCGATCAGCCGTGTTGGTTGACGCAACTGACGTCCAAAAAATCCGATCTACACTTGTCGATTACAGGTCTTTTATCCCGTATGAAGATGGTTGGATGGCAGGGAACTTCACCCCGGACCTTTGTATTGAATGGAAAGCTGAGCCGAGGCCTGGAAGGTTTCTTGATCAGCAGTTTTACCTGCATGTCGATATGCGCCTGAGGCAAGCGCAGTTCTTCACCCGGACCAGTCGTTCCATGTTCAGTTTCAGCGAAGAGGTCCGCGACGAATTTCTTCGGCTGACCAAAAAAGCTGACCACTGGCAAGCGGAAAAACGAACGGACAACGGGCCAAACTAACCGGTCAAGTCGGTCCATGCCTCGGATCACATCGTCGCCAACAGCGTTTTGCTCCAGTCGCTGTCGGACCATTTCCTCGTTTCTAGCGAATGATGACAGGTTTGCCGGGCCACGGCTCGGCAAACCGTTTTTGGCCGTTCTTTGTAAGCAGGGGGGGAAGTGATGCAGATAAACAAACGGGTACGTTGCGCCGTTATTTGGGCCAGCTTGATGATCTTGTTGTCCGCAACCAGCCAGGCACAGATCGGACCAGGAGGAGGTCTGAGATCTCTCTGGTTAAGACATATGCTCGATCGGGCACTTTCAGAACAAGAGACGATCGAATGGGCCAAAAGAAACCACATCTCTCTTCACTACGATTTCAATCCGCTACCTGCCACCCTGACCAAGTATGGGCCCAACTCGCTCCAACAGGATGTGAGTATGCCCCCCGGGGTCCCGCCCTATCTGGTCCGCCAGCTGGGGACTGGCTTTTTTGCCACTCTCTTCGGTGCCAAAGCCAAAAGTGCCACCCAATACGGCAGTTGGCCAGAGACAGGGATCGAGCCACTCACCCGTCTGCAGCACCTTGAAAGACTTAACCTCAAAATTTACAACGAGGAAATCGACCTTCTGCCGATTGGGAAACTGAGAAATCTCGAAACCTTAAGCGTTGTCCAACACAAGTTGAATTTTTTTGATGAGAACGAAAAACAAGAACACGATTTTTCCCCTTTGAACCAATTGGTCGGGCTGCAGCACTTGTACCTCCGTGGCCCCGCCACCAGCGACTTGTCACCGCTGGCAAACTTGGACGAGCTGACACACCTATCGCTAAATGGTTTCCTGGCCAGTGATTTTTCGCCTCTGGAAAGTATGAAGAGACTGCGCGGTCTCAGACTGCGGAACAACAGAAATCTGACCGCCCTTCCTCCTCTTGAGGGTCTGAGTCAGCTCAAATTCCTGGACCTTGGAAATAACAAGAAT
>JABACA010000228.1 GCA_014237975.1 Mariniblastus sp.
TGGGAGATGCGTTTCTGTTGCGAACCGGGTTAAGGTTTTGAATTCGGATTTCCACCAATAAATCCCCCGCTTTATCTTCCCGGACGGTTTTCGGTATTGCGGCCAACGCCAAACCGGTTGCCGTCAAACCGACTCAGAACTCACGCCATTAATTCGTGCAATGGACCTGTGGTGTCGAGATGGCTTAGGTTGGCATCCGGCTGGCCAAACGTAGCGGACCGTTTCAGCCCGGCCGCCTCCATCAAGGACAGGTACAAATTACCTACCGTTCGATGTCCCTCGGTTCCGTATTTGGGGTACTCAATGTAACGGCCCATATTTAGTTTGTTACCGAGACCGCCCAGTAAGACAAACGGCCAGTCGTAACCCTCGCAATGATGGTCGCCCGAAGAGCAAGACATGTAGACAATCATGGTATTGTCCAACATGGTTCCATCCCCTTCCGGGATGCTTTCCAATTTTTCCGCCATGTTGGCGATCGCATGCATGTGCAGTTTTTCAATCTCCATGCGGGCTTGGTGGCCGGTCCATCCATTGGAAGCCGTGTTTTCCGCAAGGTGTCCGAGTCCATGAACGTGATCGGAAAGGCCTAGTTCGGTATATTTGACGCCGAGTGTGTCGGGACGGAGAGTGACCACATTGGTCAGGCCCGAAATTAACGCGGCCGAAGCGATTTCAAAATGCGAATCGATTCGCGCCGAGGGTGTGGTCTCGTCATAACGATCGGTCAGCTCGGGGGCGTGCTGCTGTATCCGCTCCCTTAGCGCCACTTTTTTTTGTTCAATCTTTCGGAGTGATTGGAATGAATTCAGATACAGATCAAAACGTTCTCTATCTTCTCCAGACAGTTGTTTTTTGACACGTTTTGCATCGTCGTTCAGGAAATCCATCAGGTTGCCGTTGAGGGCGAGTTTTTTTTCCAATTCCGCCGGGGTGGTGACCGCGGCGCCAAAGAGTTCCAGAAACGCTTTGCGGGGTGAGGCCTGGTAGGCGACCGGTTTGGCTGCACCATACGCCGAAAGGTTGGGGTAACAGTAGCTGTCTTCGGCCTTGTCGTTCCCCAGTAAGCGTCCGTTCATTGCCATCCCATACATGGCGTAGGGACCGGCCGACAGGTGTTGCCCCAACAGGCAATCGAGCGTGGGGGCAACGGCGACGGTTTCGGAATCGTGCAAGGATAGTGTGCCGAAACCCTTGGTGTGATTTCCCCGAAACCCGACCCCTGACAGACTCTGTAGGATGGTGAGACGGTCTTTCAACGTCTCCAGAGCCGCCAGTTTTTCGGGCAGTTTATGATCCGCCAGGGAGACATTTACAAGTGGGCCTTGGAGCCGCCCCCGATTCCCTAATTTTTTGCCGTCATCCGGATTGATGAAATGATTCCCAAGTCCGGGTGGAACGAGGTTGTATTTATCAATACCTGAGGATTTGACAACGAACACGAATCGTTTGGGTAACGTCTGTTCGTCGGCCAGGCCGTGAGCGTGGATCGACCTTAAACAGGAGGCCATGGCTACAGACATTCCACCAATCGAAAGATTTTGAAGGGCGCGTCGTCGTGTAATGAGCATGGGCGATTTCCTGCGTTTCATTTGGGCCGATAGCTGATTTTAGTTCAATCTCATTTTAACGTCGATAGATAAAGGAGTCGGAGCTTAACAGGGAAACCACTAGGGATTTAAAACTGCCACCACTTTCCAGATAGGCTTGTTCGGCTTCGATTAAGGTTTTTGAGTCACTGAGCATTTCATTGCGGCCCATGAAATACCGAAAGAGATGACGGATAAACGATTGCCGTACGCGATCAGAGTGGGCCAATCGGTGGATCATCTCGATTGCATCGTTGACGTCGCCATCGACCGCGGGGTCACCGGAAAAGGCAATGGTACCGGTTGCGTCGACCGGTCGGGTGGTCAGCTTGCCCTCTTTTAGCATTTGGTCAAACTGCCCATCGCGGCGGAGGTAAATATTGTTCTCCTCGTCGAAGTAGTGATGCAACCGGTGGCGGCCCCAGTCATCAAACACTTCGAACGGCTCGCCGAGCGGATTGATTTTGCGATGACATTTCCAACATCGTTCAGCCCTCAGCGATTGCATCCGTTCTCGAAGCGTCAGGTGCGGGTCGGTCGGAACCGAGGCGTCGACATCGGGGGGGACATCACCGAGCACGCCGGCCAGTAACCGGGTGTAGATCCAGATCCCTCGTTGAATCGGGTCGTTGTCTTCGTTAAGCGAATGAGCCGCCAACCAGGCCGGATGGGTTAACAGGCCAGCCCGCTGGTTTGGGGGCATTTTGAAAGGCTGATCCAAGGGCCAGGCCCAAGTCTGTTCGTCGATTCGGCCGCTGCTAGGGAGGTTGTACGGACCGATATACAGGAGGTCGCCGATGCCCCGTGATTTTTGCGTGAACGGAAAACCAGGGTGGGAATAGATCCCTTGTTCGAGCGCCTTGCGAAAGTTGGCAACGGTTCGGGTCGCTTCTTTGCGGGTCGACTCGAGTGCCTGTTTGGCCTTTTCGGGCATCTCCTTGAAATTGAAATCTCGCTCAATCTGTTCTTGGCGTTTGGCGACCTGAGCATCGATATAACCGGGATCGGTCACCTCGGCTAGTTTCTCTTCGTAACGCTCGCGGGCATAATCGTTGTTGCCCGGATGCGCGATGAAAAACTCGTTGGTCGTTAATAACTCGGCAATGAAGTCCTGGTCTTTCTTCAGTACATGGTCGATCAACAAGCTGGCATCAAAGATCAGCATTTCAGTATTCCACTGACGGATCTTTTCGTGGCGTTGTCGTTCCGGATCCTTAAAGACGGTTCCGGCCTGGTGGAACCCAAAAAACTCATCAAAGAAACGTCGTATCCGCGGTAGATCCTTCCGAGACCAATGTCCGGTCATCAGTTGTTCATCGACGAGTTTCCTAACCAGAACCTCAACGTCTTTTTGCGTTCGGAGCTTTCCTTGCTGGAGTGCGTCGTTAATGAACTGGTTTCGTTCGGGACCATGGTCGGTCAGCGCGTAGGCCAATGCGTAGGCCAGTTCGTCCGGGGATAGCATCCGGCGGCCATGCTTGTCGACTTCACCCAGCCCAAATTCCATTCGATAGATCGATTCCGGACTGAGGAACATCGCTTTGATGGTCGTTTTGAGTCCATCCAGTGGCCCGCCAATCTCGATGTTCTGTTTCAGGAAAGTTAGATATTTGTCGGTTTCTGTTTCGGTCGGTTCGCGGCCGACGACCCGTTTGAATTCACGCCGTATGCGGTTTTGCAGTTGTGGGTCCTGCAGTTGTTCGGTGTCCTTGCCGAATTCCTTAAACTCGCCACGTTTTTCACGTTCGCCCAGAAATGAATCGGCCACAATGATCGCCATCTGTACCGTGCTTTGATCGGCGATCGACATGGCGCCGTAATCCCGAATCCCACTTTCGGAGGTTAAATAAGTGTAGGGACTTTTGGCATTGCCAAATCCTTTGTTCGCAAAGATTTCGGGGCTGAACCGCCATAGTCGGGCTGGCGAATACGGTGGCGTATTGATTTCACCGGAAAAGAGTTGTTCGTGATCGACCCAGTTGCCAAATTCGGGGGACAACAGTTTTTTGCGATACGCTTCGAATCGACCGGCGGCGACCATTTGCTGGAAGACCCAATCGACAAGGTGCCTCTTATCATCCGAATTGGGTTGGGTTTCCTCAGGTGGCGGCATGTCGCCAAACTTGACCGCGTGCATCACATCCAGCCAGCGATTGGCCGTTTCGTCCGAGAAGAAATCGGCGGCCAATCCCTCGATGTCGAAGTTGCCCTCAGCGCCCTCACCCGAGTGGCAGTCGTAGCAGTGTGCCGTCAAAAACGGTTTTGCGGTCGACTCAAAGGAGAGGCTGTGTTGTTTGTCCTGCGCTAAACCCTGCATCGTGAAATCGAGCAGGCACATGCAAACAAGTGCGGTGAGGGTTCGGTGTTGGGTCAATAAGGATACCATCAGGCCTCACAGCGTAGCAGAGATTCGGTCCGGTTCAAAGAAAAGGGAGTCGATGTGTTTCCCGATAAACACCGGTTAATCGCTAAATAAGCGATGCGCATAAAAAAACCGCACGGGAGACGCGCGGTTAAAAACGTTCGTTTTGTAAGTGAACTCGCTGGGGCTCGAACCCCAGGACCTGAGGATTTAACGCTGTTATTTTCGGCGTTGTCAAATCGGGAACATCCCTCGGGAAACCGCTGGAATGTTTTGACCCGTCGGCCGGGTGTTTCAATTTGAACCAGGTTGCGGGTTGGGCCGAGAAATCAACTTCCAATCGAGTAAGCCCGATATCGATTTGGGAGATGCGTTTCTGTTGCGAACCGGGTTAAGGTTTTGAATTCGGATTTCCACTGGAAAATTCCCCGTTTTGTCTCCCCGGACGGTTTTCGCTATTGCTGCCGACTCGCGTCGTATCCGGTATCATGGGAACTCCCCGGCCGGACATCGGCGTGAAGTAGCGGGTTGGTTCATTCGGCACTTGGCAATCGACGCGAGGTTGGTGGCACCGCGAACCAGTAGTGCTAGACCGGCCAAAATGAATAAAACGGGAAGTAACAGAGGTGGGCAAACAGTGCAAACCAACCGGCCATTACTCGTCCTGAGGTAAGGTC